>DAOWII010000197.1 GCA_030640985.1 Chromatiales bacterium | reverse complement strand
GCAGATTTCTTTTACACAGTCCTGGGATTCTTCCAGGGCGGTAATAGCCGCCACCTGAATCGGTGTAAACATACCGTAATCAAGATACGATTTCATCCGCGTCAGTGCCGCCACCAATGTCGGGTTACCGCACATAAAGCCTACTCGCCAGCCGGGCATATTATAACTCTTGGACAGGGAGAAAAACTCAACCGCTATATCCTTAGCCCCGGGGACTTGCAAAATCGAAGGTGCCACATAGCCATCAAAGACGATATCCGCATAGGCCAGATCGTGAATCACCCAGATATTGTTCTCACGGCAGATGTCGATAACCTTCTCGAAAAACTCCAGCTCTACACACTGGGTAGTCGGGTTACCGGGGAAATTCAGTACCAGCATCTTGGGCTTGGGCCAGGAATCCTTGATTGCCTTCTCCAGCTCTTCGAAGAAATCAACACCCGGCACCAGCGGTACGTGACGAATGTCCGCCCCGGCAATCACAAAACCATAAGGGTGAATGGGATAAGCAGGGCTGGGCACCAGTACAGCATCACCGGGGCCAACAGTGGCCAGGGCCAGATGTGCCAAACCTTCTTTAGAGCCAATGGTGACAATAGCTTCAGTCTCGGGGTCCAGATCCACGTCATAGCGATTTTTGTACCAGCTCGTCATTGCACGACGTAAACGCGGGATACCACGAGACATGGAATAACGGTGGGTATTGCCCCGGCGAGTCGCCTCCACCATCTTCTCCACAATATGTGGTGGTGTCGGCTGATCGGGGTTTCCCATACCAAAGTCGATAATATCTTCGCCACGGGCACGCGCTTTCGCCTTCAACTCGTTAACGATATTGAAAACATAGGGAGGTAAGCGCTTAATTCTCAGAAACTCGTCGTCCATCAGGCCATCTTCTGTATATGAAGGTAAATTATCCATATTCATTCAAAATTCATGATGAAAATGGATAAATCACCTTGGCAAACTAAAAACTGCTAACATTACTGGCGCTACCTAACCCTGTCAATCGAAGAGTTTCCTTAAGGCTATAAATAACATGCAATTCAATCAGGACCGCCTTGCTGCCAACCACTACATTCAGGCCCATGCTGAAGGTGAAATTACAGTCCTTATGCCACCAAACGAGGAAATGACAACCTCTGAGCCAGGCCTGCGTATACTCAGACGCAGTTTCATCATATCCCCCAGACAATTACTGACTGACTGGGCACCGCAGACCCTTGAGCAACTTGAACAACAACACATAGCGCTTACGCTTGAGATGAAACCCGAGCTGGTCATTCTCGGTGTTGCTCCCAGGCTGCAGTTTCCCAACCCGATCATACTTTCTCCATTAATGGAAAATAGTATTGGTTATGAAGTTATGGAGATTGGTGCAGCCTGCCGTACCTATAATGTGCTGGCAGCGGAAGGTCGCCAGGTGGTTACCGCCCTGCTCATAGGCAAAAAAAAGCCCGGTTAAACCGGGCTTTTAAGTAGATACAATCTTTACCCTTTGTGGGCGCGCGATTCACACTTCTACGGAAATGGATTGCCCTTTACAGAGTCTCATTGTTGAAACCCTGGCTCTCCATTATCTGACGCAGGCGCTTGATTGCCTCGATCTGGATTTGACGTACCCGTTCCCGGGTAACACCGATCTGTTCGCCAACCTCTTCCAGAGTACTGATATCATAACCATGTAAACCAAAGCGACGCTCCAGCACTTCACGCTGTTTTTCGCTGAGCTGGTACAGCCAGGTATCAATACTTCCACGGACATTCTCATCCTGTAGTAACAAAGAGGGGTCAAGACTGCTTTCATCCGGCAAAGCATCAAGTAAAGACTTGTCGCTACCCTTAGCCATAGGTACATCTACCGAAGTCACACGCTCATTCAGACCAAACATCCGTTTGACTTCATTAATAGGTTTATCTAGCTGTGTGGCGATATCATCGGCAGTAGGTTCGTGATCGAGGGTTTGGGAAAGCTTACGAGCAGCCCGTAAATAGACGTTAATTTCTTTGACCACATGGATGGGAAGCCGGATAGTACGGGTCTGATTCATAATGGCCCGTTCGATAGTTTGACGAATCCACCAGGTAGCATAGGTGGAAAAACGAAAGCCGCGCTCCGGATCAAATTTTTCTACTGCCCGGATAAGCCCCAGATTGCCCTCGGCAATCAAATCCAGCAGGTCCAGACCACGATTCAGATAACGCCTGGCAATTTTCACCACAAGACGCAGATTACTCTCAATCATACGCTTGCGCCCACTCTCAACACCCTTCTGGGCCAGGCGGGAATAATGTACTTCTTCTTCCGCACTTAATAGTGGTGAAAAGCCTATTTCACCTAAATAGATACGTGTAGCATCCAGTTGACTCTCTGGAACTTCACTTATTTTTTTTACTTTTTTCTTTTCACTCGCAGAATCATCATCTGAAAAAGATATGGCCCTCGATTCCTTATCGCTATCCGTATCTATCATGACATCCATTTCCACTCTTTTTTGACTGGCCATACCCACTCCCCCTCTGAATTCAACAAATACGACTAAACGATTATTATTATCTGCCCACTCCTGCCTTTACCTTGGGTAAATGACGCAGGGGATCCTCCGGCTTTCCATCACGCCGTATCTCAAAGTGTAGTATAGACCCTGATTTACCAGTCTGCCCCATTTCTGCAATTTTTTGTCCGGGCTTGACGGTATCTCCTTCCTTAACCAGTAATTTCCGGTTATGGGCATAGGCGCTCAGATAAGTATCATTATGTTTGATAATCACCAATTTGCCGTAGCCGATGAGTCCATCACCGCTGTAAACCACCCCACCACCGGCTGCAGCCCGGATTGACTGTCCTGGCCGCCCCTTGATATCAACTCCCTTTCGCCCCTTACTCACCGAGAAGGTTTTTGCCACTTTACCGGCAGTGGGCCAACGCCAGGACACCTTTCCCGTGGAACGCTTAGGAAGTTTGGAAGAAGATGTTTCCACACGCCTCACCCCCTTATCGGCCGAACGTTTACTTTCCTTTAGCTTCTTTTGTTTCCCGGCGAGGTTTTTAGGCTTATTACCGGGGGGGGCGGTCAAACGTATCCGTTGCCCTGCATGGATGCGATAGGGGGGGCGAATATTGTTCCAGCGTGCAACAGCATAGTAATCGTGCCCATAACGCCAGGCGATAGAATAGAGGGTATCCCCTTTTCTTACTGTGTGATGGGAAGAAAAACTCCGTGCAGGATAACCCTCAGATCCTGGAGGGTATTTCCCAGGAGGATAAAGCTGGCCACAGGCAGAAACCAGTACACATACAACCGACAGGGGTATAACAAGCTTATTCAGAGAATGCCAGGCTCTAGCCATGAGTCACCGTGACATAGGTAACTACGGCCATGAGTATGATAATCCAGCCAACTTTATCCACATATTCTCGTAGCAGTTGTTCCATACGCTCGCCCCCCCATACCATGAGTGCCGCTACCAGGAAAAAACGTGCGCCCCGACCAATCAGTGATGCCAGAACGAATATGGGGAAAAACATACCAATAACGCCCGCACCAATGGTGAAAACCTTATAAGGAATAGGTGAAAAGCCAGCTAAAAATACCGCCCAGAACCCCCATACCTTAAACCATTCATTAGTATTTTCGAATGCAGGCCAATAGCCCATTTTGTGGATCCATGGCTCCACCATCTCAAAAGCAAACATTCCAATGACATAGCCCAGGCAACCGCCAAGCACAGAAGCCACCGTCGTCAACAAGGCATAACGCCAGGCCCTGGCAGGGTGAGCAAGAGACATGGGAGCCAGCATCACATCCGGTGGAATCGGGAAAAATGAAGATTCAGCAAAACTCAGGCCACCAAGATAACGGGGGGCATGAGGGTGAACAGACCATTGCATCACACGTGTATAAAGGGTCGAAAACAGTTTCATCATAATCCTCAGGTTTTTGTACCGGTTAACATAGGAACAAAGCTAACCAGTTCCAGTTCTTGCTGTTCGAAATGCTCTCCATTGCGGGTGATGGCCAACAAACTCTGACCACCGGCATCCCCCACAGGGGCTACCAGGCAACCGCCATCGGCCAACTGCGCCAACAAGGCCTGTGGCACTTCAACGGGGGCCGCGGTTAATAAAATCCCATCAAATGGGGCATGCACGGGCCAGCCCTGATAACCATCCCCCAGTTTTAGCTGGGCATTACCGATACGCAGTTCGTTCAAATTTTTACGTGCCTTGCTGTGTAACGCCGAGATGCGCTCAATGCTGTAGACCTTATTCACCAGACTGGCCAGCACAGCTGTTTGATAGCCACAACCTGTCCCCACTTCCAGTACCTTGTCAGGCTGATTAGCCATCAGGACCTCTGTCATACGGGCCACGATATACGGCTGGGAAATGGTCTGGCCACTGCCAATAGGCAGAGCGGTATCTTCATAAGCACGACTGGCCAGAGCTTCGTCGACAAAAATGTGCCGGGGCAAATTTCGCATCACATCCAGCACTCGCGGATCGCTAATACCATTTTCCTGCAGACGTTTTATCAATCGCTCACGTGTACGTGAGGAAGTCATACCAATACCCAGATGTCGCTTCATCTATAAACAGCCTTGCAGCCAGCTATCAATATGTTCAATGGCCTGATGTCGGGTCAGATCCACCTGAATAGGCGTCACTGATACGAAGTGGCTATTCACTGCGTGAAAATCGGTCCCCGACCCGGCATCCTGTTCTGCCCCTGCAGGCCCAATCCAGTAAATAGGACGCCCACGGGGGTCGGTGGTTTTAACCACAGGCTCAGCCTTATGCCTATGTCCCAGCCGGGTGGGCTTGAAACCTTTTATCTGCTCCCACGGTAAATCAGGGACATTGATATTAAGAATAGTGTCCGAGGACAGGGGGTCACGTTGTAAATGTTCGACCAGGGTCAGCACCACCCGGGCGGCGGTTTCATAGTGTTGAGGTTTATGGCTGGCCATGGAGACAGCCAACGCCGGAAAACCAAGAGAACGCCCTTCCATAGCGGCAGCCACCGTTCCTGAATAAATGACATCGTCCCCCAGATTGGCTCCGGCATTAATACCAGAAATCACCATGTCCGGCTCCGATTCCAGCAGGCCGGTGATGGCCAGATGCACACAATCGGTTGGGGTTCCATCGACACTGATAAAACCGTTATCCATCTGGCGGGCACGAATCGGATTATCCAGGGTCAGCGAATTGCTGGCACCACTGCGATCCCGCTCGGGGGCAACCACTGTCACCTCGGCAAGGGTAGTCAGGTGCTCGGCCAGGCAGACAATACCCGGAGCCTGATAGCCGTCATCATTACTAAGCAATATTTTCATCTAATTTCTATCAGGAGTGAACCTTAGCTATACAAAATCCCTCTAACTATACCCTAACTGACAACCTGGACACATCCCGGAATGTATTCAGCGGCGCCCCATACCAAACGAATGCTAAACTCGGAACCAGCGAAAATATATAATAGTGAGTCTCATGGTTAAGAAAACTGACATTAGTGAGGAAGAACAGGATCTGTTTCGTGCAGAGATGGACGGCGTTCGCCCCCTGCAAACCGATACAACCACACCTGAATCCTCGCGCCCGCCCCCACGACCACTACAAAAACTAAAGGACAAGCAACAAGTAGATGAACTGCTCGACTCGCCAGAAATGACAACACTCGAAGCCGGCGAGGCATTATGGTTTGCGCGCCCTGGCCTGCAACACAGCGTACAACGCAAACTTCGGCGAGGCCAGTACAGCATCGAAGCAGAACTGGATCTGCATGGCATGAAAGTCGTGGAAGCCCGCCAGGTCATGAGCGATTTTCTAAAACACTGCCGCGCACAAAAAATGCATTGTGTCAGAGTGATTCACGGCAAGGGTAATAGTTCAGCGGACAAACGTCCGGTACTCAAGAACAAGGTCAATCAGTGGTTACGACACCATGAAGAAATTCTGGCCTTTTCATCGGCGCGCCCCGCCGACGGCGGCACCGGTGCGATCTATGTGCTGCTCAGGCGAAAAGAAAATAATTAAGAACGGGGATAAACCTTTTGTCCTCTTCGTGCTCGTTGCGTTAAAAGCCGATACTAAATACCGTTACAAACACCAGTATCTTATGCGCTCTCAGGCCGACGGCTGGAACCACTTCAGTTTATCGTGCAGGCGCACCACCTCACCGACGATGATCAGGGTGGGGGGCTGGATTTCCTTGCCTGAAATCAACTCAGGCATGGTCGCCAGCGTCCCGGTGTAACTCTTCTGTCTGGGCGTGGTCGCCTGCTGCACCAGGGCAATAGGCGTCTCTGCCGACAAACCGTGTGTCATCAGTTGCTCACAAATCACTGGTAAACCTTTCAGGCCCATGTAAAACACGACCGTCTGATTGGTCTGGGCCAGTGCCGGCCAGTTGAGATCCATGGAACCGTTTTTCATGTGACCGGTGACAAAGGTGACCGCCTGTGAATAATCACGATGGGTCAGCGGAATACCCGCATAGGCGGCGGTCCCCAGAGCCGCGGTGATCCCCGGCACCACCTGGAAGTTAATGCCCTCGGCTGCCAGGGTTTCAATCTCCTCACCACCACGGCCAAACACAAAGGGGTCGCCCCCTTTCAAACGACAGACTCGCTTGCCCTCTTTGGCCAGCTTAACCAATAGCTGATTAATCTCACCCTGAGGCACGAGATGTTTATCCCGAGCCTTGCCAACATTGATCCTTTCCGCGTCACGGCGGCAGAGATTCAGCACCTCCTCGGAAACCAGCCGGTCATAGAGCACCACATCCGCCTGCTGCATCAAGCGCAGGGCACGAAAGGTCAACAGATCGGGATCACCGGGACCGCCTCCCACCAGATAAACTTCACCGACAGTGCTCTCATCACCGACGGCAATACTCTGCTCCAGGATCCGTTCCGCCTGCTGTTCCTTACCAGCAAACACCAGCTCAGCTACCTTGCCTTGCAAAATAGACTCCCAAAAACCACGCCGGGCATTGACCGTGGGAAAACGTTTTTTCACCGGTGTACGAAAGCGTTCCACCAGTGCCGCCAAACGACCATAGGCGGCAGGAATAGTGGATTCCAGTTTGGCCCGTAACAACCGGGCCAGCACTGGCGATGCACCGCCGGTGGATATAGCAATTTGTACCGGAGAGCGGTCAATAATAGAAGGCATCACAAAGCTGCACAGCGCCGGATTATCCACCACATTCACCAGGATATTCCGTGCCCTGGCGAGTTCAGATACCCGTTCGTTCACAGCGTGGTCATCGGTGGCGGCAATCACCAGGGTTTTATTCTGTAAGTCCTGTTCGGAAAAGCCGCGTTTAAGATGTTCAATACGGCCATCATCCTGCCACTGTTGCAACCCCAGGCACAGCGCGGGTGACACCACAGTAATCACAGCGCCGGCCTCCAGTAACAAGGATGCTTTACGCGCCGCCACTTCGCCTCCACCAATCACCAGGCAGGAGGCGCCACGAATATTCATGAACAGGGGCAATAAATCCATAAGACGATTTTCTTTTGCTCAGGTCTTTTTAGTGATGTTCATTGGGTCTGCATTATAACGCGAGGACAGGTTTCAGGCAGGAAAAGACGGGAACTTTCCTGAGCACAAAAAAATGGGCACCCGAAGATGCCCATTGGCTTACTACTGTTAGTAACTTTTCAGTGGCAATTTTAGAATTCAGCTGCCAGTTGTACAGTGATCTGGCTGGCAGACTCACCAGTTCCAGTATCAGCAGCCGTTGAGCCCACACCATAATCGTCCATGGTGGCGTATTCCAGAGCCAGAGAGGCTCCTTCACGCAACTCAGTACTGAAGGCGATGGCCATGGCGCTCTCGGCAAGGCCAAACTCAGCGGCCTCAGCGGTCATACCATAAGCCAGGGCAACGCTTCTGCCTTCGCCCATATCATAGGCCAGTTCCACATGAGTGGTGGAAGGTTGAGCTGTTGCTGTAATACCACCACCCAAATCACCATTGACGAAATCATCCATCGCTGTCACATGCTCTACTAATAAGGTGGTGGGACCACTTGTATAGCTGGCATTAATAGCCATCCCTGCCACATAGTCTGCAACATCAGCTGAGCCACCTAATCCCTGAATCAAGTCACTGTCGGCAATATTAGTGGTATAACCAAAACCGAGCTCATACAGTTCTTCTTCAGAGAAAGTGACATTCAGGCCATAACCCAGTTCGGTATCATCAGCAGATGCGGCGGCGGCCGCATCCATTGAATCACCCTTGAACACATAGAAAGAAGTGGTCACGTTGTTGGTCATGTTTTCGATCATGATTACGCTGTCACGAGTTTCACCCAGTTCCAGAGTCAGGGGATCAGAAACCACATTGGTGTCGAATTTACCAAACGGCACATAGGTCTGACCGACGGTCAGGGTATTTGCGTCATCGAAGCTGATGCTGATGGTGGCTTCGTCAACTTCGAGGGCTGTAGCTCCATCATCTTCGTAAAGGAACAGCACGTGGGCCGAAACGTCCGAAGAGACTTCAGCATCAACACCCAGTTCTACTGTCGCGACAGCAATGTCCATAGCCGAGGCACCAGCATAGTCTTCACCACTAGTCAGCTCGGTTTCGATTACACCCGAAACCATCGCCTCTGCCATAACGGCACCACTGCCCATAAGACCTGCCAGTAAAGCCGTTGAAAGAACACTTTTCATTTTATTCATTTGAAGCCTCTGTTTATAAATGAGAACCATTATCATATAAAAAATAAACGCCGTATGTCAACCTCAGCGATGACACAGTAACCATAGTAAAGATATGCGTTTGCTCAAGCGTTTTCGAGCGAATCATGATAAACCCTGGAACAAAGCAGTGCGACATTCAGAATAGGCACTGGCTGACCATTGCGGGAAAATACGGATAGCGACAGTGGCCCCCAAATATCATCTTCCGCAAGATTATCTGGAAAATCACACGTCTGCTTGTCACTCACCATGATTTTCACCGGATCCGATTTAACAGCAAGGGCGACATATCGCAACGGTACTTTTGGCTCACTCTGGTAGGCTAGAATTACCACAGCAGATATTGTGCTATCAGTCGGCTCGCCTCTCATCGTCCCTAGCATCACCAAAGGGACGATCCGGTCGCCCCAGAAAACCACCTGCGAACACAGTGGCGCTGCTAATGGTACTGTACGGATACTCGGTGGAGTTTCAAAGGCCATCATTTCACATTCGGCCACGGCGATCAGTAAGCCATCGCAGACATCAACTAACCAGGCAGTACTATATTCTTCACTCATTATTCGCCCCCCCCTGACTTCAGGTAATGGGACATTTTTTCCGTCGTACTCAGCAACGCCAGATCCTGTTGATGGCGAAATGTATAAGTTAACAACATCTGCACCGGAGATTGGGGGTTTGACATGACTTCAGGAATCTCCTGCAGAACATCCAGGGTTCCTAAAAAGAAAGGTTCTGCAAGTGCACAGCTTAAGGCAAAACGTGAATCATCAGTTTTACTCCTGCAACATACGCATGCAGTATGATCGGTGGGGATACCACTTAATATGCCCAGCTCCGCATTGAGAGAAAAGACCGGATACTCTTCACCTTCATAGTCAATTACCCTGCTACCATTATCGTCAGAGGGATGTACATCATCCACCAACTCAGCGCTGATTATCTCATCCCGCGGCAATAGTAAATATACACCATCGAAAGTCAGTAACTCAAAAGCTGTTGTCTGTTGCAGCTCTACCATCATCTCAGCCTTCATTTATCATCGTGTGCATTGCCTCGATTAAATCATCTTCCGCATAGGGCTTGGTGATATATAAACTCACTCCGGCCTTTTCAGCTTGTTCTCTATGTTTTTGCTGGGTACGTGAAGTAATCATGACGATCGGCAAATCACTCAGGCCACTGGACGCGCGGATCTGGGCAGCCAGCTCGAGACCATTCATGCGAGGCATTTCAAGATCAGTCAATACCAGAGCAGGCTTGTGCTTTAACAGCATATCCATCGCTTCCATACCATCACGGGCCAGGTGTGGTTCATAACCTTCATCACTCACCAACTGTGCCAGTGAGTTACGCACGCTCAGTGAGTCATCCACAATCAATACTTGAGCAAGCTCGGCGGCTTCCTCTATCATGGCAACATCGTGTCCGCTACCAAATTCAACATCAGGAGGAATACGTAATAGCTCCTGAATATCCAGTACCGTGACAACATCACCAGTACGCAAAACTGAAGTTCCTGTAACACCCTGGACGGGTCTGACAAATCGCCCCATACCCTTGATCACCAATTCATAACTGTTAATCATCTTATCAACAGCAATGGCAACCGTGCCTGCATCACCACGGGCAAGTAAAACTGATTTATGACTATTAAAACGGGTACTCACATCTGTCGGCATACGTAGCATGGAGGAAAGTGAATAAGCAGGATAGATCTCTTCACCCAATTGATAGCTTGCCTCATCGCCATTTACAGAAAAATGGCCGGTATCCGGCGCCAGGATCTGTTCCAGTGTGTTAGTGGGAATAGCATAGATTTCCTTGCCTTCCTGCACGATCACCGAGTGACTGGTAATCAGGGTAATGGGGAGTTGCAGCATGATCAGGCAACCACAAGGCGTATTGTCACCAATATCCATCACGCCTTTCAGATCCTTGATAGCCTTATGTACCACATCCATACCCACTCCCCGGCCAGAGGTTTTGGTCACCACCGAACGAGTAGAAAAACGCGGTGTCAGAATCAAGCGAGCAAGTTCACGCTTATCGATATCATCGCTATGTTTGCCCCCGGGATACAAACCTTTTGCAACAGCAGACTCATAGATTTGCCCATAATCCAGGCCCTGACCATCATCGGTACACTTAACACTCAAAGTATTACCCAGCCGTGAAAATTCCAGTTCAATTGCCCCTACATCGCTTTTACCATATGCAACTCGGGACTCCGGGTCTTCAATGCCATGGTCGACGGCGTTGCGTAACATATGCATAAGTGGTTCAGTCAGGCGATGCAGCACATCACTATCTACCAGCAAGTCGCCCCCCTTGATCAGCAGCGTTGCCTTTTTGTCGGTGGCACGACAGGCCTGACGAACATTACGTTGCAAACGAGCCTCAATCGTATTTACAGGAACCATGCGTGTCGTAGTTACATATTCCTGCAGTTCTTTATTAAGGCGCAGTTGGCGGTTAAGCATTTCATCAATGTCTGTCAAACCTTTATGCAACTCTGACGTCATTTCTTTGGTATCAACCACGGCCTCAATAAACATATGGGTAGCGCCATATAGTTCATCATATTCATCCAGTTCCAATGAATCGAATTCATCCGTAGCGGCACCCGAACCGCTTTGACGATGTCGGTTGGATATACTACGAATATCTACCAGATCCTGTAATTCATAACGCTTCTGCTGTAGATAATTATCATGCTGATGTAACTGCTTCCCTTGCAGAATACCTCCACGAACCTGCTCCTGAATCTGACCTAAAGCAATGGACATTTCCCCCACCAGCCGGAATATTTCATCCACGGTGTGTACAGGAACGCGCAGCATTTCCACGGCGGCCGCGGGAACAGCGGCCGGTGTTTCAACTAGTTTCTCCTCAGCAATAGAAGTAGCCGAAGGACTTGCTTCTGCTATTTCCACAGTGTCGGCTGCTGGTGGCCCATCATCTTTTAACTGTCCGGCATCAATTTTAATTGCCCAATCAATAACACCTTGTAATACACGTAATGCATCAGTGGGAGGCTGGTCCTTGCCCAATAGTGAATCTACCATGATCTCGATACAATCGGCGGCCTCTTGTAATACATCAGCCAAAGCCACAGGTGGTGATGTATTGTGTTTAATCAGGTAATCAAGAATATCTTCGAGATGATGAGCCAGGTTGGCGACACCATTAACGCCCACCATAGAGGCAATACCTTTTAAGGTATGCGCATGTCGTTGTGCCGCTGAAACATTTTCAGAAATATTATCACCCGACGAAATACGGCCAATACAGGTCGAAAATTCAACGGCATGTTCAGGGGATTCCTGCAGGAAAGCATCCGCAAGTTTAGAATCAACTGTGGTGGAAATAATAAGCGTTACATCGTTGGGTTCAGCAATGGTTTTCCGCTGATCACCCTCAGCCATAACGTCACTCATATCCAGAGTGGTAATCAACTCGTCTATAAGAGCAAGTGTTTGTTCATCCCCGAGAGGAACTGGCCATTGAGTATTTTGTAACAAGTTAACCAGTTCTGCACACTTTTTATCATCGTCTGGTGTTTTGATAAAATCTAAAACAAGGTTTGGCCAGGTTTCAAGTATATTTTTAAATGGTGCCCGAGTATCCTCATCTGCATCGGCCAAGGTTTGTATGTTTTTATTAATAAACTCACAAATATTAGCCAAGCCGGAAAAGCCCAGCATATCCGTTGCAGAATACAGACGGTCGAGCACATCACTATAATTTATTATGGCCTCGGTAAGCTTCCCTGTATCCTTGCTACCACTTATAACTTCAGGCAAAGGAGCGAGTTCAGCAAAGAATGTGCTGAGTTCCTGATGCAGGATCTCCAGCATGTCATCAGCACCACTGAGACCAGAACTATCTTCCACTAGTGACAAATCCAGTTCCACGCCTCCGATAGACGACTCATCGCCCGGAGAAGTTTCTAATTCAATATTTTCAGATGGGAGTTCATTAATTAGAGCCGCATCTAACTCGGTGTGAGAACTCAGCTCATTATCGGAACCCGTAAGGTCCTCTGAAACAAGCATCATTTCCTCAAGGATCGCAGATGAGTCAATGGTTATCTCATCCGAAATGCCTGGCTCACCAAGTGAACCAGGTTCTTCATCGGCACTATTTTCTGAAGAAGGCTCTGTTAATAAATGGCCAAAATCCAGTGATTCTGGGCCGGCACTAATTGGTGACTCATTATTATCTTCTATTGCTTCAGTTATGAAATTATTTTCAATGCCCTTATCATTCTCATTATCATTAATGCTGATATCCATTAACTCATCACTAACTGAACTTGATTCCTCATCTCCGTTGTCAGTGGACTTCTGAGTGTCGTCCGACTTTACAGCTTCCGGAATAAAAACCAGAAGTTCTAATACGCCTTCCCGCTCTTTCTCAGGCAGAGGAATGAGAAGTCTTTCATCAGGTGTTTGTGGTCGACGTAAATAAACTAATACTCGATTAGCCCAATCAACAATAGAACGTGCATAGTCGGGGGGGAACTTATGGATATCAGCAGATATCGCATGAAGGTGATCAAGTAACAAGTTCGCAAGATGATATAAGCCCGGAAATTCGGCGTTTTCCGCTGCCATGGAAACAGTCTCAACCAGTGCTATTGCTGATTCCATGGCATCAGCTGAAAGGCCTGGATCATCTGGAGACGAGGCATACAGATCGACAGCCTCTGCCGCACCGTCTCTGGTGACAGAGAT
>DAOWII010000095.1 GCA_030640985.1 Chromatiales bacterium | reverse complement strand
GGCTGCCGCTTTACGAATATCACTGCCCATTTCCAGATCGAAACGGATAGTCTGCTTGATCTTGCGTTCCCAATCATAGACACCAATCACGGTATCAACCTTGAGGTCGTTGAGGTAGACAATGTCCATACACATTCCTGCTTGAGGGATCTTATTTTAATATTTTGTTTCTATCAGGCCCAGTGTAACAGAGGTTCCCTGGCTCTCGTAGCAAGACGATGAAAGCCGTATAATGCCCACGCCCATAATAATCTGAAGAACTTTTTTTATGCCCCTGATGACCGATACCCTGCTAATCCTGATGGCCTATTTGTTTGGCTCCCTGTCTGCGGCGATTATTGTCTGTCGCCTGATGAGGCTGCCAGACCCTCGTGGCGAAGGCTCAGGCAACCCCGGCGCTACCAATGTGTTGCGCTTTGGCGGCAAGAAGGCTGCGGCCATTACTTTGCTGGGAGATTTGCTCAAGGGTGTTATTCCGGTACTGATTGCCAAGACCTTTACCGATGATCCGACCATTCTGGCCTCGGTGGCCATGGCCGCTTTTCTCGGTCATCTCTACCCGGTATTTTTCGGTTTCAAGGGAGGCAAAGGCGTCGCCACCGCTGCGGGGGTGATTATCGCCCTGTCATGGAAAGTGGGGCTGGCAGCCATGATCACCTGGATGATAATGGCCAAGCTATTCAAAATTTCATCCCTGTCGGCATTGACTGCCGCTGTGCTGGTGCCCTTTTATTTCTGGTGGCTGGAACCACACACTGCTTACGTCATAATGACGCCGATCATGAGTATCATCCTGCTCTGGCGCCACCGCAGTAATATTCGCCATCTTATAGAGGGTACCGAAGGTAAGATTGGGACGGATAAGAAGTAAGGCTACGAGATTCACCCTAACGGGCACAAGCATTCGAATCGAGTAGTCATCCAATGGGAAGAAGCTTAGAAAAAAGTGATAAGTAGGAGGTCCGTCCTACCTTATATTGCTTCCAGCTCACCCATATCCCAGCGGGGCCGGGCAGTGAAACCATCGGGCTCGGACATCCCCGCATTTAACCGCAGATATCCAGCATAGGCGATCATCGCGCCGTTATCGGTACAGAACTCCGGCCGGGGATAGTAGGCACGTGCATCTTCCTGTTCGGCCAGTTGTGCCAGTTTTGCACGCAGGTCTTTATTTGCACTGACTCCACCGGCAACCACCAACCGTTTCATCCCTGTTTGGCGCAGGGCACGGCGGCACTTGATTACCATGGTATCTATCGCCGCATCCTGGAAGGCGCGGGCAATATCGGCTCGGGCTTCATCGCCATGCTTCGTATAAGTATTGAGTGCAAAGGTCTTCAGACCACTGAAACTGAAATCCAGGCCGGGGCGATCAGTCATGGGGCGGGGGAATTTGAATCGTGCCGGATCGCCAGACTCGGCCAACTTCGCCAACACTGGGCCACCGGGATAACCCAGGCCCAGCATCTTGGCCGTTTTATCGAAGGCTTCACCGGCAGCATCGTCCAGGGACTGCCCCAACAAGGTGTAGCGACCCACGCCATCCACCTGCACCAGCTGGGTATGGCCACCGGAAACCAACAAGGCGACAAAGGGGAACTCCGGAGCATCGGCCTCTAGCAGGGGCGCCAGCAGATGTCCTTCCATATGATGCACACCGATAGCGGGAACCCCCCAGGCCCAGGCCAGGCTGCGGCCTACACCTGCACCGACTAACAACGCGCCCACCAGTCCGGGGCCTGCTGTATAGGCGACGCCCTCAATATCTTTTCGCTCCACACCCGCCTCTTCCATGACTTCACGGGTAAGTGGCAGTACTTTGCGAACATGGTCTCGGGACGCCAGTTCCGGCACTACACCGCCATATTTGGCATGTAGCGCCACCTGGGTGTAAATACGATGGGCCAGCAGGCCGCGCTCTCCATGGTAGAGCGCGACACCGGTTTCGTCGCAGGATGTTTCAATTCCGAGTATTAACATGGGCGCTATTGTCCCTGCTGAAACTCTGCTCGGCAAGCCAAAATCATTGTTCTCTTTGCATTCCCAGCCAGCTATGGGTAAAATTACCGGTTCATCTGCTCCTGGTACGATTTTGGGGTGACTATTAAACAGATACAAAGGTTGGAAACTAAATGCCTTCAGTTCGTCTAAAAGAAAACGAGTCGTTTGACTTTGCCCTGCGTCGCTTCAAGCGTAGTTGTGAAAAAGCCGGTGTCTTCTCTGAAGTTCGTCGCCGTCAATGCTATGAAAAGCCCACAGCTGTTCGCAAGCGCAATAAAGCTGCGGCCGTTAAACGCCAGCAGAAAAAAGTTTCTCGCGAAAGCGCTCGTCACGTTCGCCTGTACTAATAACTATTTAAAACCACAACCATTAGTTGCCGTAACTTGTAACTAATAGAAAGTGATTAATAGTTAGTGTTCACCATTAAGGTATTTACCCAGGACCCCTGCGGCTGAAACGCTATGACAGATACTCTGAAACAGCGCATCACTGACGATGTCAAAACTGCCATGCGCGCCAAAGACAAGGCGCGACTTGGTACTCTGCGCCTGATCACTTCTGCCATCAAACAGATTGAAGTGGACGAACGCATTGAGCTGGACGACAGCCGGGTACTGGTGGTGCTGGACAAAATGGTCAAGCAACGGCGTGATTCTATCAGCCAGTTCCGTGATGCCGGCCGTGAAGAACTGGTCGAAATCGAAGAGCAGGAACTGGTCATTATCCAGGAATATATGCCTGCTGCCCTCAGTGAAGAAGAACTGTCAGCGCTCATTGATGAAGCTATCAGTGCCAGCGGTGCCGCTTCCATGCAGGAGATGGGTAAGGTCATGGGCATACTAAAACCCAAGGTACAGGGGCGAGCCGATATGGGCGCCGTCAGTGCTACCATCAAGGCCAAACTCTCCGCGGCTTAGCATACGCCATAAGCCGTCAGCTCCAGGAGAGCAAAGCCAGGAGAGAAAGATGGCCGGCAAAATTCCCCAACATTTCATTGATGAACTAATCGACCGAGCCGATATTGTCGAGGTGATTGATGCGCGTGTGCCACTGAAAAAGGCCGGTCGCGAATACACTGCCTGCTGCCCCTTCCATAACGAAAAAAGCCCCTCGTTTACCGTTAGTCCAACCAAACAGTTTTACCATTGCTTTGGCTGTGGTGCCCATGGAACGGTAATCAGCTTCCTGATGGAATACGAGCATATGGATTTCATCGAGGCCATTGAGGAGCTGGCCTCACGGGCAAACATGGAAATACCCCGTGAAGAAGGCTTCTCAGGAAAACCGGCCAAATCCCAGCGGGGTCTTTATGACCTACTGGATAAGGTTGCTCTGTACTATCGCCAGCAACTGCGTGAACACCCTCAGGGTGAGCAGGCCATCGCCTATCTCAAGGACCGCGGACTTTCCGGTGACGTCGCCAAGACCTTTAGCATCGGTTATGCGCCCCCCGGCTGGGACAATCTGAGTCAGGCCCTGGGTGCAGACAAGGACTTACAAAAACAGCTGTTAGAAACAGGCATGCTCATCGAAAAGGAAAATCGCAGCTATGACCGCTTCCGGGAACGAATCATGTTCCCCATCCGTGATACCCGGGGTCGGGTCATCGCCTTTGGTGGGAGAGTCATGGGTGACGATACACCGAAATACCTGAATTCACCGGAAACCCCGATTTTTCACAAGGGCCGCGAACTGTACGGCCTGTATGAGGCTCGCCAGGCCTTGCGGCAACTGCCCCGACTGCTGGTAGTCGAGGGTTATATGGATGTCGTTGCTCTGGCTCAGTTCGACATCCGCTATGCCGTTGCCACCCTGGGTACGGCAGTCACCGCTGACCACCTGGAACGGCTATTCCGCACCACAGGCGAAGTGGTGTTCTGCTTTGATGGTGACCGTGCCGGCCGTGACGCCGCCTGGCGTGGACTGGAAAACGCCCTGCCGCTAATGCGTGATGGCCGCCAATTGCGTTTTATGTTCCTGCCCGATGGTGAGGATCCGGACAGCATGGTACGTAACATCGGCAAACAGGCCTTTGAGGAACAAGTAGAGCAGGCCATACCCCTCTCCCGGTTTCTGTTCGAACAGCTTCGGCAGAAGGTCGATATGGGCAGCCTGGATGGCCGCGCCCAGCTAGTCGAACTATCCCGGCCTTTATTGTCCAAACTACCATCGGGTGTCTATCACCATATGATGGTGGATCAACTGGCAGAAATCGCACATATGGAACGGGCACCACTGGTACAGTTACTTGATAACGGCCAGGCAAAAACCCGCGCTACCCCCCACTCATCCCGGGGCCGGACAATCCTCAAGAAGCAAACACCTTCACCGGTAAGACAGGCGATTCAGTTGTTACTACATCAACCGGTACTGGCCCAACAGGTGGATAATCTGCAAGCCTTTGCCAACTTGCAGCTACCGGGCATGGGCTTGCTACTAGAGGTACTTGAACTATTACAACAGAGTCCCCAGTTAAGCAGTGCGGCGCTGCTGGAGCGATGGCGTGAAAGCGATGAAGGACGCCACCTCTCCAAACTGGCCAGTCAGGAACTATTGCTCTCTGAGGACGGTACTCTGGAAGAGGAATTTCGTGGCATACTCACGCTTTTAAAGCGCCAGTATAAGGAACAACAAAAAGAGACTCTGCTCGCCAAGTCCCAACAATCTATAGGGTCTCTAAGTAATGAAGAAAAACAACAACTTAGGGAGCTTTTGGGATCGAGTTCACAAAAATGACATCAAACCTGAAAATAAAGTGAAAAAAATAAAAGTTCACCTAGATAATTCAGGAATCAGAGTCTATATTTAACCGAATATTTACATAAATGCGTCAATTTTTTGACTGTTTTCATTAACTTACAAACGCAGGTACCAAACACTATGGATCAAAATCAGCAGTCCCAGCTCAAGATGCTTATTGCACGCGGTAAGGAACAGGGTTATCTGACCTATGCAGAGGTCAATGACCACCTGCCCAATGACATCGTCGATCCAGAGCAGATCGAAGATATTATCAGCATGATCAATGACATGGGTATAACGGTGCACGAAGTCGCGCCGGATGCCGAGTCGCTTATCATCAATGATAACGCTGTTTCTACCGACGAAGATGCTGCTGATGAAGCCGCTGCGGCCCTGGCCTCTGTGGACAGCGAATTTGGCCGCACCACTGATCCCGTACGTATGTATATGCGTGAGATGGGCGCCGTGGAACTGCTGACCCGCGAAGGG
>DAOWII010000181.1 GCA_030640985.1 Chromatiales bacterium | reverse complement strand
TGGAGCCTTGCGTCGTTGCAAGGCAAACAAAGACTAAAAAATAGAAGCGGAGCCGGCGTGTGAAAACAACACTTACATTACATATGTTCGGGCAAACTGATGTGGGTTTGTCCCGCGAACATAATGAAGACTGTATTGGCTGGGATGATAAAGGCCTGGTGGTGCTTGCTGATGGTATGGGTGGACATAACGCCGGTGAAGTGGCAAGTAAACTGGCGGTTGATGCCATCACTGAGGCGTTGAATACATCTATATTTAATCAAAAGAAAGTTGATGAGTCGGTTGAGCCTGTTACCACCGCAGTGTCAGAGGCTAACCGGGTTATTTTCGAGCATGCGAGTACCCATATCCAATGTGCTGGTATGGGAACAACCGTGGTGATGGGATTATTTATTGGTGATACATGCACGCTTGCTCATGTGGGTGATTCGCGGATTTACCGCTTGCGTGATACTAAACTTGAGCAGTTGACCAGTGACCACTCTCTATTGCAGGAAATGATTAATGAAGGTCATATGACGAGGGAAGAAGCTGACGATGTGGTAAATAAAAACCTTATCACTCGTGCTTTAGGCATTGCACCTGAGGTAGAGGTTGACGTTCAACAGCAGGTACTTCAGGACGGCGATATCTACTTACTATGTTCCGACGGCCTTACTGACCTAGTGACGGACGAAGGAATTTCCATCTGTATAAATGAATCAATAACGGATATAGAACATGCAACCAATGCGTTGGTTGGGTTGGCTAATTCTCGCGGCGGCAGTGATAATATCTCGGTTATTTTAGTAAAAGTTGGTGCGGCTAAATAGTGCTTCAAATATATTGTTCATCCGGTAAGGATGACGAATAAATCAATAAATATTTTAGGGAAAACAAATGACTAAATTAATAGTGACTTTAGACGGTGTTAATGCCAAAGAATATATTCTAAATAAGCAGCGCTATACGATTGGTCGAGATTCAGCTAGTGACATCCATTTGCTTGATGACACTGTAAGTTCAAGACATGCCGCGATTATTGTTGATGAAATTGTTTCCATTAAAGATACTGGTAGTACTAATGGGACCTTCGTTAATAGCAAAAAGATCAAAGAGGCTGAACTTCATTCCGGTGATGTAGTTGAAATTGGGAGACATCAGTTGAGGTTTGTGGATGCATCGGATCAAGACCATCAGGCAACCATGGTGATTGAGGCTGGTTCTGCTGTGCTGGAGGCCGCGAAGAACTTACCCAAGGGCCGTTTAAAGGCCCTGAATGGCCCCATCGCTGGCGAGATAGTGAAGCTCGAAAAATCATTTACAAAAGTAGGTAAGCAGGGCCTGCAGATTGTGGTTGTAACTCGTAATCTGGAAGGGTTCTTCGTAGTACCTATTGTATCAGCTAATAAAGAAATGCTTGCTAAATTAAATGGTCAAATTATGCAAAAAGAAAATATAAAGTTGAATGATGGCGATATTATTTCCATCGCAGGGCAGGAAATTCAATTCTTGAATGGAGAATGAGTTTCGATACGAGTTTATTGCTTATCAAGTCAACGCAATTAGAATGGTGTAAGAATGCAAAAGATTATCTTGAAAAATAAAGGCCTGGTTGTTGAACAGTATCCTTTGGAAAAGGATCGCATTACCATCGGCCGTAATAGTGATAACGATATTCATCTAGATGAGCCTGTGGTCAGCGGTTGTCATGCGGCGGTTGTGCTTGAGGATAGTCCTTACCTTGAGGATTTCAGGGATGCTTATATTGAAGATATGGACAGTACTAATGGTACATTGTTGAATAATAAAACTGTGACGCGTCAGATGCTTAAACATGGTGATGTTATATCGATTGGCCAGTATGAGCTTAGTTATGAATCAGACAGTGGCCAGAGTATGGAACGCACGGCTATTTTGTTGCCCGAAGATACAATGATAGGCAAGAAAAAGTAAGGCGCTAATCATTCCTCACATCAAACCTTAAACCCTCGTATCAAACCTTTAATCCTCGCATTTACTACACTGGGTGCATCGCTTTAGCCTGGCTGTCCTTAATGGTAAGATTAGTCTCGATATTTGAATCATCGTTACCATAATATGTATTGAGGTAGTCATGGCTGGACATAGTAAATGGGCTAATATTCGTCACCGAAAAGGGGCGCAGGATGCCAAACGTGGCAAGATATTCACCAAACTGATACGGGAAATTACGGTATCTGCTCGTATGGGTGGCGGTGATGTGGATGCAAATCCTCGACTTCGAACGGCCATTGACAAGGCTCTGGGTGTCAATATGCCCAAGGACACCATTGAACGAGCCGTGAAACGTGGTTCCGGCGATTTAGATGGCGAGAATTACGAAGAAGTGCGTTACGAAGGCTATGGCCCCAGTGGTGTGGCGGTGATGGTGGAGTGTATGACCGACAACCGCAACCGTACCGTAGCTGAAGTCCGACACGCCTTTACCAAGGCGGGTGGGAACCTGGGAACCGATGGCTCCGTCGCTTATTTGTTTAGCAAACAGGGCATTATTACATTTGCCGCAGGCAGTGATGAGGATACTGTTATGGACGCGGCTCTGGAGGCTGGTGCTGAAGACGTGGTGAGCAACGATGATGGAAGCATTGACGTAACCACAAGCCCGGAAAGCTTCATGGATGTGAAGGAGGGTCTGGTTGCTGCCGGACTAGAGCCGACGATTGCTGAAATCACCATGCAAGCATCAACTTCTGTGGATCTGGAACTGAGTGATGCGGAAAAGGTGATGCGTATGGTCGACACTCTGGAAGACCTGGATGATGTTCAGAATGTTTACAATAATGCAGACTTCAGTGATGAAGTGATGGAGCAATTAGGTTAGTTGCTCGTTACTAGAAACTAACGACTAATATCATGACCCGAATCCTAGGCATCGACCCCGGCTCACGCATTACCGGTTTTGGTATTGTTGAGTGTGTCGATGGGCGTACCCGCTATATTGAGAGTGGTTGCATTCGTCTTGGCGATGGTGATTTCATGGGCCGTCTCAAGGTGATATTTGATGGTCTGAGTGAAGTGGTCGAAACTTATGCCCCCACTGAGGTGGCCATTGAGCGTGTATTTATGCATCGTAACCCAGACTCCGCACTTAAACTGGGCCAGGCTCGTGGTGCCGCTATTTGTGCGGTGATGAGCGACAATATGCCGGTACACGAATATGCCCCTGCGGAGATTAAACAAGCCATAGCCGGTAAAGGCAATGCAAATAAGGAACAGATTCAGCATATGGTAAAGATATTATTGAATTTGCCAGCGACGCCACAGGCTGATGCGGCTGATGCCCTGGCAGTAGCGCTGTGTCATGCTCATACTGGCCAGACGCTGGGAAACCTGGGCGGGGCTCAAAACTATAGGGGAGGGCGACTACGATGATTGGACGTCTGCGAGGTGTATTGGCAGAAAAACAGCCACCTTTATTGCTGGTGGATGTTCAGGGCGTGGGTTATGAAGTGGAAGCACCTATGAGCACTTTCTATCAGTTGCCTGCGGTGGGTGAGACGGTGACCCTGCATACCCACCTTGTGGTCAGGGATGATGCTCACTTACTATTCGGTTTTGCCAGCGAGAATGAACGTGCCATGTTCCGAAGTCTGATCAAGGTCAATGGTGTGGGTGCCAAGCTGGCGCTGACATTGCTTTCCGGGATCTCGGCCTCGGATTTTGCGCGCTGTGTACGAGACAATGATACGGCAACCCTGGTGCGCTTACCGGGCGTTGGCAAGAAAACTGCCGAGCGTCTGGTGGTGGAAATGCGAGATCGCCTTGCCGACTGGCAGGGGGATGAGGAGCCCCATCTGGCGAATGCCACGCTGTCAGGTGTCTCTGCCAATGACGTAGAGCGTGATGCCATCAGTGCTCTGGTTGGTCTTGGTTACAAGGCTCAGGAAGCCAGTCGGCTGGTGAGCAATATCGACAGTGAGGGACTCGGTAGCGAGGAACTTATCCGTGCCGCATTGAAAAACGCGGTACAAAAATAATGCTAACTTTAATGTTAAGATAAGCACCTAAGCAGGCCACAAACCAATAACGCTACCGATGATTGAAACAGACCGCCTGATTAGCTCCGAAACTCTGCAAAACGAAGAGGCCATGGATCGCGCCATTCGTCCCCGTCATTTTACCGATTACATCGGTCAGCAGGCAGTGCATGAGCAATTAGATATATTTATTCAGGCCGCCAGGGGACGTGCTGAGGCACTGGATCATGTCCTGTTATTTGGTCCTCCGGGTCTGGGGAAAACCACTCTTGCCCATATCATCGCCAACGAACTGGGTGTCAATATGCGTCACAGCTCCGGCCCTGTATTGGAGCGCGCTGGTGATCTGGCTGCTTTACTGACCAACCTGGAGCCTCATGATGTGCTGTTTGTGGATGAGATCCACCGTCTCAGCCCGGTGGTAGAAGAGATCCTCTACCCGGCGATGGAAGACTATCAACTGGATATCATGATTGGTGAAGGTCCGGCAGCGCGCTCGGTTAAACTGGATCTTCCTCCCTTTACCCTGGTCGGTGCAACCACTCGTGCAGGTCTGCTCACTTCACCATTACGTGATCGATTCGGTATCGTACAACGGCTGGAGTTTTATAATGATGCGGATTTGGGCACTATCGTGGAGCGCTCTGCAAAAATACTGGGTGTGAGCATTGATACTCAGGGTGCAAAGGAGATCGCCAGGCGTTCCCGTGGCACTCCCCGGATCACTAACCGTTTATTACGCCGGGTACGTGATTATGCTGAAGTGAAGTCTGATGGATGTATCACTGCTGAAATTGCCGATCGGGCGCTCGATATGCTGGATGTGGATGCCCACGGCTTCGATATGCTGGACCGGAAATTACTACTGGCGATTATTGAAAAGTTTGATGGTGGCCCGGTAGGTGTGGATAACCTGGCGGCAGCTATTAGTGAAGAAAGAGATACTATTGAAGATGTGCTGGAACCTTTTTTAATTCAGCAGGGTTTTCTTATGCGGACGCCTCGGGGGCGGGTAGCCACTAATACCGCTTATCAGCATTTTGGTCTCAGTGCTCCGAAAACAGCCACTCCTCAGCAGGAACTTGATCTGCCTGCGGATAACGAATGCTGATTTCGAGTTATCGTTGTGAGTGAATTTATCTGGCCAGTTCGTGTCTATTACGAAGATACCGATAACGGTGGCGTGGTGTATTACGCTAACTACCTGAAGTTTATGGAACGTGCCCGCACAGAGTGGCTGCGTAGTTTTGGTATCGAACAAGATCAATTAATTGCACACGAGCAAGTTATTTTTGCTGTGCGTTCCGTGAAACTTGATTATCTCAAACCGGCAAAATTTAATGATCTTTTGCAAGTGAGTGCACAGATTATTAAGTGCGGAGGTGCGAGTATTATCTTTGAACAAGGTATTAGCAGGGATGGCGAGATCCTCTGTCAGGCTGAAATCAAAATTGCCAGCCTGGATGCCATCACGCTAATGCCTCGTCCCATTCCTGATGTAGTAAAAACTATTTTAGTTGAGGAAAAAGAATGAATAATGATTTGTCCATGTTCAGTTTGATCGCTGAAGCCAGTTTGGTGGTACAACTGGTGATGTTGTTATTGTTATTAGTTTCTATTGCTTCCTGGACCATTATTATCCAAAAATGGCGAATTCTAAAAGAAGAGCGTGAGGAAGCTGCACTATTTGAAGGACGTTTCTGGTCTGGTATCGATCTGGTTGATCTCTATCGCCAACTGGAATCTCAGGAAACAGAGCGTAATGGATTGTCAGCGATCTTCGAGGCAGGCTTTGGTGAATTTGCACGATTACGCAAGCAGGGTGGTGTGGAACCTATGGCCGTTGTTGAAGGTGCCCAACGCTCTATGCGGGTTGCATTGAGTCGTGAAATCGACAAGCTTGAAGAAAACCTTTCTTTTCTCGCCACGGTAGGATCTACCAGTCCGTATGTTGGCCTGTTTGGTACTGTGTGGGGCATTATGAATAGTTTCCGTGCGCTCGGTGGTACACAACAGGCAACCCTGGGTATGGTCGCCCCTGGTATCGCTGAAGCACTGATCGCAACGGCGATGGGTTTATTCGCAGCTATTCCTGCGGTGGTTGCCTATAACCGTTATGCTAATGAAGTGGAACGCCTAATTAATCACTATGAGACCTTCCTGGAAGAATTTTCCACCCTGCTGCAACGTCAGGCCCATGCATAATTGCAATATATGAAGAGCGATAACGATGGCTGAAACTCGTAAACGCAGGCGCCCAATGGCCGAGATTAATGTCGTTCCCTATATCGATGTGATGTTGGTTTTGTTGGTGATCTTTATGGTGACTACCCCGCTACTCAATCAGGGTGTCGAAGTGGAATTGCCCCAGGCCGAGGCAAAAGCTGTAAAAACTACCGATGGTAAAGTGTTGGTGGTATCGGTTAAAGCTGATGGTAGTTATTACTTGAATCTGGAAGGGGAGCCACAATATATTCCGGAACTTGAGGTCATGGTGACACGGATAGCGGCTCTGTTGCGTCTGTATCCAGGAACACCCGTACATGTGGGTGGAGATCGTAATGTTGCTTATGGCAAAGTGATTCAATTGATAGCCTCATTAAAAAAAGCCGGTGTTAGTAAAATTGGGTTTCTGACCGAGCCACCCAAGCAATGAATAAAGTAATGGAACTGATTGGGGATAAAAAAGTCCCATTGATAGTATCGCTTGTTCTACATGTGGGGATCGCCATTTTGTTGGGTGTGAATTTTACCAGTATTCCACAGTTACCATCGGGCCCCCCGGAGATAGAGATTGTTTCCGCAGTGGCCATTGATGAGTCTAAGGTTCAGGCTGAACTGGAGCGGTTGAAAAGAGAACAAAAAAAGAAAAAAAACAAAGAAGATGCTCGTCAAAAGCGTCTCAAGAACGAGGCGACCAAAGCGAAAAAGGCCCGGCAGCGTGAAGAGCAACGCCTGAAAGATGCCGCCAAAAAGCGTAAGGCTGAAGAAGCTAAACGTAAGACTGCGGACGCCAAACACAAGGCTGCTGCAAAGGCGCGTCAACAGGAAGAAAAAGCTGAACGCCAGCGACTGGAAGAAATAAAGCAGCAACAACAGGTGCTGGAGAAGAAACGTATAGAAGATGAACAACGTTTGCTGGAAATGGAACAACAACGTAAAATTGAGGCTGAAAAAAAACGTCAGGCAGAAGAAACACGTAAACGGCTGGCTTCAGAGCGAGCCTTTAAGGACAAGCTTGAAAAGGAACGCCAGCAACAACTAGGTGGACTTCGTTCCCAATATATTACTGACATCACTAACAAGGTACAGCGCAAGTGGTTGCGCTCACCGGGTGCCACCGGAACCCGGTGTACGGTGTTGGTTAACCAGATACCTGGTGGCGAAGTGGTGAAGGTGCAGGTGACAGCCTGTAGCGGTGATGCGAACTTTCAGCGCTCGGTAGAGGCTGCCGTTTATAAGGCATCACCCTTGCCGGCACCACCGGACCCGGATGTATTTGATCGGGAAATTGAGTTTATTTTTGAACCGAGGTAGAACATTGAAAGGTATTACACCTTATTTATTTCTGATATGTCTCGTGGTGTCAGGTTCCGCTCAGGCGAAACTGACTATCCAGATTACTCAGGGCATGGAGGGGGCATTGCCCATTGCCATTGTGCCTTTCGGCTGGAGTGAGCCCGGTGATGTTCCTGAAGACATTGCCGGAATCGTCGGTGCCGACTTGGCCCGTGATGGACACTTTGCACCGACCCCTGTGGAACAGTTAGTGGATACGCCCCATGACGCTCGTCAGGTGAAGTTTTCCCAATGGCGTGATCTGGGTGTGGAAAATCTGGTGGTGGGGAAGTTGCTTGCGACAGCCGATGGTAATTACCAGGTGCAGTTTCAGTTGTTTGATGTCCTGCGAGGAAAGCAGTTGGCGGGGTATAACATCTCTGCAGGTGCCTCACAGCTACGGCGCGTGGGCCATCAAATCAGTGACATAATTTATGAAAAACTCACAGGGCAACGCGGGGCCTTCAATACACATATTGCCTATGTCACAGTGGATCAACTGGCAGAGGGTACGCGTCGTTTTAAATTGGCCGTCGCCGATGCCGATGGTTTTAACGAGCAAATCATTCTGACATCGAGTAAAGCCTTGATGTCACCTTCCTGGTCGCCCGATGGGCAACGTCTGGCCTATGTCTCCTTTGAGGGTGATGGTGGCTCTACTATTTATGTACAATATATTGCTACGGGGGAGCGGGAGCGTGTGGCTTCTTTTCGTGGCATCAATAGTGCCCCGGCCTGGTCGCCCGATGGACAGAAACTGGCGTTGACTCTGTCCCGGGATGGGAATCCCGAGATTTATGTGATGGATGTTACCAGCAAGCGCCTGCGGCGGATTACCAACCATTACGCCATTGAAACAGAACCGACCTGGATTCCCGATGGTTCCGGCCTGGTTTTTACCTCCGACAGGGGAGGGCGACCACAGCTTTATCGTGTTGAGATTCCGCGTGGAGGCCCCCTTGGTCGGCCACAACGCTTGACCTTCGAAGGCAGCTATAATACCCGGGCATCGTTCTCGCCAGATGGGAGTAAATTAGCCATGGTGCATGGTAGTGATGGCGTCTATCGTATTGCAGTGCTGGATCTGAAGACCGGGAATTTACGGGTATTAACCGAAAGTTCCCTGGATGAGTCCCCCAGTTTTGCTCCCAATGGCAGTATGATTATCTTTGCCACCGATATAAATGGGCGAGGAGTACTGGAAGCTGTCTCTGTAGACGGCTATGCTCATCAAAGGTTAGGGTTTAGTCAGGGTGATGTGCGTGAGCCTGCATGGTCACCTTATTTTTCAAAATAGTATGAGTTATAAACGAGGAACACTAGAAATGAAGAAAATAACAGGACTTGGGTTAATTGTGGCGGCAATGCTTGCAATTAATGGTTGTAGCACCATGGACAAGGCTTTCCCTTTGGAAGGGGCTAAGGTGGATGAGCGTAAAATCACTGGTGCCGGTAGTACAGATACTGCTGCACTGGGTGGTGACTTTAGTGGCCACGCACTGGATGATCCTAACAGCCCTTTGAGTCAGAAGGTTTTCTATTTCGATCTGAATAGTGCTGAAATCAGCATGGGAGATCGCAATGCCCTAATGGCTCATGCGAGCTATCTGATCGAGAATCCTGAGGTCTCTATTGTCGCTGAAGGACATGCCGATGAGCGTGGTTCCCGTGAATACAACCTGGCACTGGGCGAACGCCGTGGCAAAGCCATTGAACAATTGTTACTTATACAGGGTGTGAATCGTAACCAGATCCAGGTAATCAGTTATGGTGAAGAGCGTTCTGCTGTCATGGGCCATGGTGAGTCAAGCTGGCGTCAGAATCGTCGTGTTGAGCTACGTTATTCTGGTTACTAATAACGGGCTATTAATTCAGGTTATTAATTGATGATCGTACGTTCTTTTATTCTGTGTTTGTTGACGGTTGCTGGTTTTGTCACGGCCACTGCTATGGCTGAACCCGTGGGTGGCTATGTGGCCGAACCATTAGATGGCAGCTATGAAGACGAACGTCAACCTGCCCGTGGCAATACCACTATGCTGGAGATGTACATGCGGCTGGAGCGTTTACAGCAGGATCAGCAGCAACTACTGGGTACGCTGGAAGAGCAGGGCTATATTATTGAGGGGCTTAAGCGTCGCCAACGGGAGCTTTATCTGGATATTGATCGCCGTCTTGCCCGGCTGGAGAAAGACGGGGGTGCCGGTACTAGCGGTTTTACATCCGAATCTAGCAGCAGCATGCGAAGTGGTTGTCAGTCAGCTCCCGGTGGTTGTGAGGCTCCAGGTGCGATGTCGCCCCGGACAGAACAGGGGGCTCCTGCTCAGCCAGCTTCCGCACAAGCCGGTGGTTCCGCCGAGGAGCGAGCACAATATCAGCAGGCCTTTAATTCGCTGCGGGAATTAAACTATGCGCAAGCTATTAATGGCTTCCGTGAGTTTCTACAGACCTATCCGGAGGGTGTTTACGCTCACATGGCTCAGTACTGGATGGGAGAAGCCAATTACACCCAGCGCCAATTTCAGTTGGCGATTAGCGACTATCGGCATTTGATAGATAACTATCCCCAAAGTCCCAAGCTGGCTGAGGCCATGCTCAAGATTGGTTATAGCCAGGAAGAGTTGGGCGATAAGGCCGCCGCTATGCAAACCCTGGGTGCACTGGAAAAGCGTTTTCCCGGCTCGACCGAAGCGGGGCAGGCTCGCAAGCTGTTGCTGCGCTTGCGCAGCCAGCCCTAGTATCACAGGGTAAGCTCGGAATGAGCGAGCCGCATCAAATGGCTGTTAGTGGGAATGCTCAGGGTAGTAGTGATACCCGTCTGCGTATCAGCGAAATCTTTTTTTCCCTTCAGGGCGAGTCACGTACGGTGGGTTTACCCACTGTTTTCGTACGCCTGACCGGCTGTCCATTGCGTTGTGGCTACTGCGATACCAGCTATGCCTTTCAAGGTGGCGAATGGATGAGTCTGGAAACCATTCTGCAGAGCGTTGCCACATACAAAGCTAAACATGTGTGTGTTACCGGCGGTGAACCACTGGCGCAAAGGGACTGTTTGCCCTTGCTCCAGGCATTGTGCGATATGGGCTATGAGGTGTCCCTGGAAACCAGTGGCGCACTGGATATCGCAAAGGTTGATCCCCGTGTTTCCCGGGTAATGGATCTCAAAACTCCTGCCTCTGGCGAACAGACAAAAAATCGACTGGAAAATATTGAATTCCTGGGAGTTGGCGATCAGCTCAAATTGGTCATCTGTGATCGGGCAGATTATGAATGGGCTGTGGATATGGTGGGAAAATACCAACTGGCCGAGCGCTGTGAAGTATTGTTTTCTCCCTGTGTGGGTCAGCTGGAGGCGCGCCAACTGGCAGACTGGATTTTGCAAGACAACTTGCCGGTGAGGTTTCAGCTTCAGTTACACAAATTAATCTGGGGAGATGAACCCGGTCGGTAACAGGTCGCTAACCTAATTTTTCAAAAGGTTTGAACAATGTCGAATAAAAAAGCAGTTGTATTAGTCTCAGGTGGCCTGGATTCTGCGACTATCCTTGCCATGGCCAGAGAGCAGGGCTTTGACTGTTATGCCTTGAGTTTTGACTACGGCCAGCGCCATCGCTGTGAGTTAGAAGCCTCTGCGGAGGTGGCCAAAACCCTCGGGGTTCTGGAGCACCGGATTCTCCAGCTGGATTTAAGACAGTTTGGTGGCTCCGCACTGACCGACGATACTATTGATGTACCACAAAGCCTTGGTGATGGGATTCCGGTGACCTATGTCCCCGCACGCAATACCATCTTCTTGTCCATGGCCATGGCATGGGCAGAAGTGCTGGGAGCCCTTGATATTTTTGTCGGGGTTAATGCGGTGGATTATTCCGGTTATCCCGATTGCCGCCAGGAGTATATCGAGGCCTTCGAGAAAATGGCTAATCTGGCGACCAAATCCGGTGTGGAGGGTAATCATCTGTCTATCCATACGCCTCTTATTGATTTGACGAAGGCAGACATCATCCGGCAGGGAACACGGCTAGGAGTGGATTACGGAAAGACTCTTTCCTGCTACAACCCCGATGAAAGGGGGCTGGCCTGTGGTGTTTGTGACTCCTGTCGCTTGCGTGCGGCAGGATTTGTTACCGCAGGTGTCGCCGATCCCACCCATTATCAGGGATAATCGCCTTCAAAACTTGCCATTTTCAACCGTTCAGGTAGGATATGCGCCTTTCCACAACATGGGCCGTTAGCTCAGTCGGTAGAGCAGTTGACTTTTAATCAATTGGTCGCAGGTTCGAATCTTGCACGGCCCACCATATAAATCAAAGGCTTACGTCATTCGGCGTAGGCCTTTTTTATGTCTGGGCTATTACTCAGTACTACCCTCATTCCCGCAGAGTACAGTCCCTATATTTCAAGAATTTCACAGCTTACTCAGGTAAAGCCTGGGCCGAGGCTGCCTGCTACGAAAATAGAGGTGGAGCTAATGACATTTGCACTTAACATCAAGCATTGATGTTATCTGTTCTGCTCTGGGTTTTCTCATCTTCCTTACCAATATACTTACATAAACTGTCTACTATATTGTTTTGTTAAACCGTCTGCCTTTGTGAGTTTTGTGAGCACTTGGGTTTGGGTGGGTTTTTCGATGAAATATTTTGCTGAATCAGGTAACCTATCGCGCTTTCTGTAGCGGTTTTTGTTGTGTTACCAGCTTTGAATGATATGGTGCGACTTGCAGTAATGTATTTGTGCTTAACCTATTGATTTAACTATAGTTCAGGGGTTTTTGATGTTTACTAAAGATATGCGGATAGCGGGTTTTGATGATGAGCTGTGGAGTGCCATGCAGCAGGAAGAGGTTCGCCAGGAGGAGCATATCGAGCTGATCGCCTCTGAAAACTATACCAGCCCCCGGGTGATGGAGGCTCAGGGCTCGGTGTTGACCAATAAGTATGCCGAAGGTTACCCCGCCAAGCGTTACTACGGTGGCTGTGAATATGTAGATATTGCCGAGCAGTTGGCCATCGACCGGGTGAAAGAGCTGTTTGGTGCTGACTATGCTAATGTGCAGCCCCATTCCGGTTCTCAGGCCAATGCCGCTGTTTATATGGCCTTGTTAGAGCCGGGCGATACCGTACTAGGCATGAGCCTGGCCCACGGTGGCCACCTGACCCATGGTTCCAAGGTGAACTTCTCCGGCAAAATTTATAACGCGGTGCAGTACGGTCTGAATGAGGCCACTGGCGAGATCGATTATGACCAGGTGGAGGCTTTCGCCCGTGAGCACAAGCCGAAGATGATTGTGGCCGGTTTCTCTGCTTACTCTCGTGTAGTGAACTGGCAGCGTTTTCGCGATATCGCCGATGAAGTGGGTGCCTTCCTGATGGTTGATATGGCACACGTTGCTGGTTTGATTGCTGCAGGTGAATATCCCAGTCCTGTTGCTATTGCCGACGTGACCACTTCGACCACCCACAAAACCCTGCGCGGTCCTCGTGGTGGTATTATTCTCGCCAGGGCCAACGAGGCCATCGAGAAGAAAATTAACTCCCTGGTATTCCCCGGCATTCAAGGTGGCCCGCTGATGCATGTGATTGCGGGTAAGGCGGTAGCCTTTAAAGAGGCTTTACTACCCGAGTTCAAGACCTACCAGAAGCAGGTGGTAGCCAATGCCCGTGCCATGGTTGAAGTAATGATGGCGCGGGGTTACAAGATCGTCTCCGGTGGTACTGATAATCACCTGTTCTTAATGGACTTCATTGAAAAGGGTATGACCGGTAAAGAGGCCGATGCCGCACTGGGTGCCGCCAATATTACGGTGAACATGAACAGTGTGCCCAATGACCCCCAGTCTCCCTTTGTCACCAGTGGTATCCGCATCGGTACACCCGCGATGACCACCCGAGGCTTTGGCGAAACCGAAGCCCATGATCTGGCCGGCTGGATCTGTGATGTGCTGGACGACACCACCAACCAGGAGACTATCGCACGGGTTAAGCAGCAGGTGCTGGAACTCTGCAAGCGTTTCCCGGTTTATAAGTGATTAGCAAAAAGTGACAAGTAGAGAGCAACAAGTACATAAGAACATGGGTTTTGCTTGTCGCCTGTTACTTTCTACTTTTAGCTAAGACTCACTATGCGCTGTCCATTCTGTAGTGCTCCAGATACCAAGGTAATAGATTCCCGTCTCGCCAATGAAGGGGACATGGTGCGTCGTCGCCGCGAGTGTCTAACCTGCGCCGAGCGTTTTACGACCTTTGAATCGGCTGAGCTGGTGATGCCCCGCTTGATCAAAAATGACGGTGTGCGTGAGCCCTTTAACGAGGAAAAGCTGCGTGCAGGCATATTGCGCGCTCTGGAAAAACGCCCGGTCAGTACCGAGGCCATTGAGGCCGCAATCAGTCAGATTATGCACCAGTTGCGCGCCACCGGTGATCGTGAAGTGAAGTCCAGTATCCTTGGTGAGTGGGTGATGGATTCGCTGCGTGATCTGGATGAAGTGGCCTATGTGCGTTTTGCTTCGGTATATCGCAGTTTCCAGGACGTGAATGCCTTCCGCGAAGAAATTGAACGTCTACAGCAGCCTGCAACTGAATCTGACAAGAATGACAAATAAGAGCATGAGAAATTCATCAAAATTATGAGCCAATTCAGTACTGACGATCACCAATACATGGCCCAGGCCTTACGTCTGGCCGAGAAAGGTTTATACACCACCGGGCCCAACCCTCGCGTGGGTTGTGTACTGGTCAAGGATGGCGAAATTATTGCTGAGGGCTGGCACGAATCTGCCGGTGGACCCCATGCTGAAATCCATGCCTTGCAACAGGCGGGTGACAAGGCTAAAGGGGCAAGCATTTATGTGACACTGGAGCCGTGTAATCATCATGGTCGTACCGCCCCCTGTGCTGACGCTCTGATAGAAGCCGGGGTTAGCCGGGTGGTGATGGCCATGGAGGATCCGAATAAAGTGGTTGCTGGCCGTGGTCGTGAGAAACTGGAAAATGCCGGCATTATCGTAGAGAGCGGTTTATTGGCTGCACAGGCTGAACAGCTAAATATCGGTTTCGTCAAACGTATGCGCGAGGGCCGACCATTTGTACGCTGCAAGCTGGCCATGAGTATGGATGGTCGGACTGCGATGGCTTCTGGTGAAAGTAAATGGATCACCTCTCCCGATGCACGCATTGATGTACATAAATTACGTGCCCGCAGCTCAGCGATTATCACTGGAATCAGTACCGTGTTTTCAGATGACCCCTCTTTGACAGTTCGTTTACCCGGTGATGAGAAAACCCTGCCACCGTTGCGGATAGTGCTGGATTCCCACTTGAGTACACCGCCGACAGCAAAGATGTTATCACTGCCTGGCGAAACCCTGATTGTGACTGCAACCGATGAGGTGGAACCACGGGAGCTATTGCATAATGCAGGGGCACAAGTGATTAGTATGCCCGATGGATCCGATAATATTGATTTACATGGTTTAATGATGGAACTGGGTCGTCTTGAGGTTAATGAAGTGATGCTGGAGGCTGGTGCCACCCTGAGTGGAGCGATGCTGAGTAAAGGCCTTATCGACGAGCTGGTGGTGTATATGGCGCCCAAACTGATGGGTAATGAAGCGCGAGGACTGTTTAAGCTACCGGGACTGGATACCATGGACCAGGCCATTGATATGGAAATCAGTGATGTACGAGCGGTAGGCAAGGATTGGCGGATAACGGCAACGGTTAAGGGAAAGCTTGAAAAGTGACACGTTTGCTTGCGTGTGCTGTACTTGAAGCTTGTTACTTTAGGCTTGTTACTTGATACTTAATTAATGTTTACCGGCATCATACAAACTGTTGGCAAAGTCGTCTCTCGGGAACCCAAAGGAGGCGATGTGAGGCTGCGCATTAATATGGGCAAACTTGAGCTTGCCAATGTAAAGCTTGGTGACAGTATTGCCGTCAATGGTACTTGTCTTACTGTAGTGGACTTGCCTGGTGATGGTTTCTGGGCCGATGCCTCGGCTGAGACATTAGCGCTGACGACCCTTGGGGAACTGACTATAGGTAGTCGGGTGAACCTGGAAAAAGCGTTGACTCTGAGTACACCTCTGGGTGGGCATCTGGTCAGCGGTCATGTGGACGGTATTGGAAGTGTAGTTAGTCGTCATGATGATGGACGTTCAGTACGTTTCCGCTTAAAGGCTCCCGATTCTTTGGCAAAGTATATTGCGAAGAAGGGTTCCATTTGCGTTGATGGAATTAGTCTTACTGTGAATGTCGTTGATGGTTCTGAATTTGAATTGAATATTGTGCCTCATACTCTGACTGAAACAACTATGGGTGATTTTCAGGCGGGTCATGAAATAAATCTGGAAGTGGATTTAATCGCCCGCTATCTGGAACGACTAATATTAGGTGAGCATGCCGCTGAACCGGGTTGTGATATTAGTATGGATTTTCTGAAAGAGCATGGTTTTGCGAACGCTCGCTAAACTATTTAACCTACTATTGAATTATAATTATGGCCTTAAATAGCACCGAAGAGATCATTGACGATATCCGCCAGGGCAAGCTGGTGATCCTGCTGGATGATGAAGATCGCGAAAATGAAGGTGATCTCATTATGGCAGCATCAATGGTGCGCCCAGAGGATATTAATTTCATGGCCCACTATGGCCGTGGTTTGATTTGCCTGACCCTGACCAAGGAACGATGTGCGCAGCTAAACCTGCCGTTGATGGTGAGTAATAATAACGATAAACATAGCACCAGTTTTACGATTTCCATTGAAGCAGCCGAAGGGGTTACCACCGGCATCTCCGCCTATGATCGTGCCCATACCGTGCGTGCAGCTGTCGCAGCTAATGCCAAACCCGAGGACCTTGTTCAACCCGGACATATTTTCCCGTTGATGGCTCAACCCGGTGGGGTGTTGACCCGTGCCGGTCATACCGAAGCAGGTTGTGATCTGGCTCGCCTGGCGGGTACTGAACCCGCCGCAGTCATTGTGGAAATTCTCAATGAAGACGGCAGCATGGCGCGCCGCCCCGACCTGGAAAAGTATGCTTTGGATCATGGGCTGAAAATAGGTACAGTCGCTGATTTAATTAATTATCGTTTGAAAAATGAACCCAGTGTCGAACGTGTGGCTGAATGTCATATGCCGACTCAG
>DAOWII010000026.1 GCA_030640985.1 Chromatiales bacterium | reverse complement strand
CGGCTGTAGATTTTGCCAATGATATTCTTGGCCACAGCATCGGGTTTAACAATAGAAAAGGTACGTTCAACAGCCATCAAAATTCTCCGTTACATATAATTAACTGGTTATCCAGGTGCCTGCTTTCAATCACTAACAGCCACCTTGATGTCAACCGCCCATTATACGCGGGCTTACTAGCCCATACCAGCGTTAAACGCCGCTTCCTGGCTCACTCCCGCTCTTCTATCCAGGCCGCCTGGATGCCTTCTAGCAGCTTCTCACCACAGTGTTCAGGATCATCGTCGAACTCATCCAGAGCCAGAACCCAATCACGCAAATCTGTAAAGCGTACGGTTAATGGATCAACTGTCGGATGGGTCTCATCCAGAGCAATGGCGATATCCAGTATATCGGTCCACTTTAGGCTCATAGTGTTTCCTTATGCGTTACTAAATAAGTTATTTATTTCAATATAGTCAGTAAGTTACAGAACAGCCAGATAAATACCAGGCTTATTCCTTACTGGATTGGTCAACTTAGTGTGATGATACGGATTATACACGGCTGATAGCGATAGAGAAATTTACCGCAAGGGTTCTGTCAGAACTTCGCATTTTCTAACCGTGGTTTCGCCCCTGATGGGCGAGTTCATTTTCTTTGCGTGGCTTTATACCCGTTAGGGTGCAAAGATGCCGTGAGGGAAGCTTGGCGAGCTGAGCGAGGAAATACCCTTGGGGTAAAACCGAACCAAAAGAAAGGCCACCCGAAGATTGGGTCCTGCGGACTTCCCTTCGCCTCGCCGTCATTTTAAGCGCTCACGGAACTCGCTTCGCTCAAACGCCCTGAGGGAAGCTGGGTAAGCTGACCGAAGAAGTGCCCTTGGGGTACACCTCTCGCTTAATCTTAAAATAACGGCGAGGCGAAGGCTGCATCAACGGGATTGAAACACCAAAAATAAAATGACCCTGACCCCATTGATCTATTGGCCTATTCGGATGCATAACAAAAATAATCTACTACACTTTTCTCATTGCTTTAAGTTCAAACCCGAACTTATTTTAATCAGCTGATTTCAAATCACATAAGCAGATCAAAATGTAATATCAACAATACATACGTTAACACTTATGCACTTGAAAGAAATCACAAATATATCAGGAATTAATTATTGAGGTAACATCATGCTTGGAAGCATTAATTTTGGTAGCCTGTTCTGGAAACTCGCCATACCCGTCATCGTACTGTTTGCGGTAACAATAGCGGGGCTCAGCTTTTACATTCCCAATCAGATAGAACATCGCGCAGTTGAAGGAGCCACTTCCACGTCCAAACAAACCGCTAAACAGTTTAAGGTGCTGCGCAAATATTATGTTCAGAATATCCTGAACAAGGTGAAAGCGGGCTCTAATATGAGACCAGCTATCAATCACAAGGACGACCCCAACGCCTTCCCCTTACCCGCAACCATGATTCACGACTTGAGCGCACTGCTTAAAAATGAGGGTACAACAGTAAATCTGTACAGCGCCTATCCTTTTCCTAATCGCAAATCCCGGATTCTGGATACCTTTCAAAACGAGGCTTGGGATTATCTTGTTAAGAATCCCGAAGATGTTTTTGTAGAGGAGACAAAGAAAGATGGCAAAACTGTCGTTCGGGTAGCCGTTGCAGACACTATGGTGGCCGAGGGTTGTGTTAACTGCCACAACGCTCATCCTGATACACCCAGGACAGGCTGGAAGTTGGGTGACGTACGTGGAATTTTAGAAATTAATAGCGATATTAGCGAGCAGGTTGTGGCCAGCACCCTGACAGGTCAAAAGATTATGCTCGTTTTACTCTGCACACTGCTCTTTATCGTGGCGGCAATTTATTTCGTTTACAAAACAGTGGTGGCAAAAAAACTGGCCGAGCTGGATGGCAGCATTAATGAGCTGGCAACGGGAAGCAGCGATCTAACCCAACGCCTCGATGACAGTGGCAGCGATGAAATTGCCAGCCTCGCCAGTGGATTCAATAAATTCCTTGAAAATCACAGAATATTTATTAAAGATATCACCGAGTCCGCACATCAATTATCAGACTCAACAACTGAAATGGCTAGCGTAACAGTGCAGGCAAAGGAAGACGCCACAGAACAAAGAAACCAAATCAGCATGGTGGCTACCGCTGTTAATGAGATGGCCGCAACCATTCAGGAAGTTGCATCCAACACCGTTACAGCCGATGAATCTGCACGCCTGGCCAAGGAAGAAACGTCATCTGGTCTGCAAGTTGTAGATGACAATATTTGCATCACCAATACTCTCGCAAATGAAATTGAAAAAGCCGCTGAAGTGATTCAGGCGTTAAAAGCTGACAGCGAAGGCATCGGCACAGTACTGGATGTTATCCGGGGAATATCGGAGCAGACTAACCTGCTAGCCCTGAATGCAGCCATTGAGGCGGCTCGTGCCGGTGAACATGGTCGTGGTTTTGCTGTGGTCGCCGATGAAGTACGTACACTCGCCAGTAAAACGCAGGGCTCAACTCTTGAGATTCAGGAAATGATCGAGAAACTACAGCAAGGCGCCGACAGTGCCGTTACCGTTATGGACAAGGGAATCGAAACCGTTGAAGCGAGTGTAAAACAGGCCACCCAAACGGGAGGAAGTCTGAAATCTATCACTGAAGCCGTAAATAGTATTTCTGATATTAATGCACAAATTGCCAGCGCGATCGAAGAACAAAGTGTAGTGGCAGAGGATATCAACAAAAATGTTGTCACCGTAGACAACCTTGCCCAACGTGGCGATGAAGCTTCAGCCAATATTGCTTCAGCCAATGAACAATTGAGTCAGTTGGCAGGAAATCTTTCTACGCTAGTCAGTCGATTTAAAATTAATTAAGGGAAGACACTTTAGCCCCTTTGGGGAAATACTAAAAACTTCACTGGCAGTGGCTATCACTGCTAGTGGTTTTCGGAAACCATATTAATCGTATATTTCGGAATCTCAATAACCAGATCATCCTCCCCCACTAACGCCTGACAACTAAGCCGAGACTCCGGCTCCAGCCCCCAGGCCTTGTCCAGCATATCTTCTTCCAGTTCCTCGGCCTCAGTGAGAGAGTCAAACCCTTCCCGCACGACCACATGACAAGTAGTGCAGGCGCAGGACTTTTCACAGGCGTGCTCGATATCGATACCATTTTTCAAAGCAGCATCACAGATGGTAACGCCAGCTTCAGTTTCAATCACTTTGCCTTCGGGGCAAATTTCTGCATGGGGTAAAAAAATCAGTTGGGGCATTATTTTATTCTCGCTTTGGAACCTTATAATTCATTCAGCAGTTCACTAATCAATTTCTTCAATGCGGTGACCCGATAATGCTTTACTAATACTGGCATTCATCCGGCGCGCCGCGAATTCTGCTGAGGCATCATTCAGCGCTTTAATCGTTTTCTTGATGGCCATAAAATCGCTGCCATTTTTTGCTTGTTGAACAACCGTAATTGCCTGCTCAATAGCTGCCAGCTCTTCCGGGTTCAGCAACTCAGCACCGTCTTCGGCCAATGCCGCTTCAACAGCCTCACAGACCCGATCGGCGGCTACCTGCTGCTCACGTAGATTGCGTGCATCCATATCATCCTGGGCATGGTCCAGAGAATCACGCAGCATATGGGCAATTTCATCATCAGACAGCCCGTAAGAGGGTTTCACCTCGATGTGACTCTCTACACCACTGGCCTCTTCCCGTGCACTCACACTTAGCAGACCATCGGCATCCACCTGG
>DAOWII010000186.1 GCA_030640985.1 Chromatiales bacterium | reverse complement strand
AGGTGTCTTCCAGCCACATTTCGTAGTCGATCTCCTTGACCAGGTCCCGGGCCGCTACCACGGGATCGCCTCGCTGGGCGCGATCCCCCAGTTCTACCAACCATTCGGCAAAACGACGTAGACGGGAGACCGCACGCTCGTTGAGATGTTGCTCCAGGCCCATCTCAAAACAGGCGGCAAACAGGCTGATTTCTCGCTCACCCGCATAGGTGGCCAGTTTCTCCAGAGTGGCCGGGCCGATCTCCCGCCGTGGGGTATTAATGATCCGTAAAAAGGCATTGTCATCATCCGGGTTCACCAACAGCCGTAGATAGGCCATGATGTCCTTCACCTCGGTGTAGGCAAAAAACGAGGTGCCACCGCTGAGGTAATAGGGAATACGTTGTTCGCGCAGGGCCTGTTCAAAGTGACGCGACTGATGATTGCCCCTATAAAGAATGGCGTAATCTCGATAGCCGGTGCTATACCTGAATTGGTGGTGAATAAGTTGCGACACCACCTTCTCTGCCTCATTCTCATCATCCTTGGCCGTGACCACTTTAATCGGGTCACCGTAACCCAGCTCACTCCAGAGGTTTTTTTCGAACACGTGAGGATTGTTGTCGATGAGCTGGTTGGCGGCCTTAAGAATACGTCCCATGGAGCGATAATTCTGCTCCAGTTTAATCACCTTGAGTCGTGGATAATCTTCATTGAGCAACGCCAGATTTTCCGGCTGAGCACCGCGCCAGGCGTAAATGGACTGGTCATCATCACCCACCACCGTCAGTGCCTGCCGTGCGCCCACCAACAATTTTACCAGCTGGTATTGAGTGGCATTGGTATCCTGGTACTCATCTACCAGTAGATAGCGAATTCGATTTTGCCAGCGCTCCAGAACTTCAGGCTGCTGCTGGAACAGCATCACCGGTTGCATGATCAGATCATCAAAATCCACCGCATTATAGGCCTTGAGGTGACGATTATACTGGCTGTAAAGCATGGCGGCCGCATGAGGCTGCGCCTCAGCAGCCTCGGCCAGCGCCTGCTCAGGGGAGATAAAGGCATTTTTCCAGCGGGAGATTTGCCACTGCATCTCCTCCGCCAGATCATTATCGCCTGCCTCACGGCGCAGCAATTCGCGGATCAAGCTGCCGCTGTCCTGGGAATCAAAAATAGAGAAGCCCGGTTTGTATCCCAGCAACTTATGCTCGCGACGGATAATATCCAGGCCCAGGGTGTGAAAAGTGGAGACCCTTAAGCCACGGCTCTCCCCTTTATTGAGCAATTTGCTTACCCGCTCTTTCATCTCCCGCGCAGCCTTATTGGTAAAGGTAACCGCTGCCACATGCTGGGGAGCGATACCGCACTGCTGAATCAGATGGGCTATCTTGGTAGTAATCACACGGGTCTTGCCACTGCCAGCACCGGCCAGCACTAAAAGGGGCGTATCAAGATGACGGACAGCCGCACGTTGGCTAGGGTTAAGATCGGACACAGTGGTTTAAGGTTTACAGCCGTTAATCAAGGCCGCGTATTGTAGCCTGAAAGCTGCCACCCTGCAGTCAATTCAGAGACCTCCCCCTGATTCCTGTATCTATGGACATTATTTTGCGTTATTTGATGGGCCTCAAATAACCCTACTAAACACCCCTTTATCCAACTAAGCAAATCAGGGATAATCACCGGTCTTTTGACTTTACAATTGCCCACTAACGCAAGGTCCTGAAATGTCGTACTCGGTTACAGTAAAACCAAGCGGTCATCAATTCACCGTCGATGAAGATGAAACCATTCTCAACGCCGCCCTGCGTCAGGGTCTGTCCTTACCTTACGGCTGCCGTAACGGTGCCTGCGGCGCCTGCCGCGGCAAGGTACTGGAAGGCGATATTCACTATGGTGACTTCGAGCCTTCAGCCTTGAGCGAAGATGATCAGGCAAACAATCTTGGACTGTTTTGTCAGGCAATCCCCCGCAGTGATGTCACACTAGAGATCAAGGAAGTCGCTCTGGAAGAAGATATTCAAATCAAGACGCTCACCGCCACCATCAAGCGTATGGAGCGTCTCACCGAAAGTGTCATGGCACTATGGCTAAAACTTCCCGAAAGCGAACGCATGCAATTCCTGGCAGGGCAGTATATCGACATCATTATGGAGGATGGACAAAAACGCGCCTTCTCCATTGCCAACCCACCTCATGAAGATGCCACCATCGAATTGCACATCCGCCACGTGGAAGGGGGAGCATTCACAGACAAGCTATTCAATGAAATGAACAAGGGCGATACACTGGAAATCCAGGGGCCCCATGGCAGCTTCTTCCTAAGGGAAGAATCTGATCGCCCCATTATCATGTTGGCCACGGGCACAGGCTTCGCCCCGGTCAAGGCGATTGTCGAACATGCCATTGCTGAAAATGTTCAGCGTCCTATTCACATCTACTGGGGTGAGCGTCACAAAGACGACCTGTACATGCAAGCACTGGCGCGTAGCTGGTCATCCAACCACAAACACATTCACTTCGTTCCGGTACTCTCACAAGCAGATAACGGTGAGAAATGGAATGGGAAAACCGGGCATATTCAGGATGCTGTCATTAATGATTTTGACGATCTGAGTGCATATGAGGTATATGCCTGTGGTGCGCCCGCCATGGTATACACTGCTCGGGATACCCTGATGACCAAAGGCCTGGACTCTAATTACTATTATTCTGATGCCTTCGAATATGCGGTGAAATAAAACTCGCCGATTTCACACCCGGGTTTTTATAGCTAAGTTTGTGACTTATCAGTGTGCTCTATCTTAATCCGGGGACAGATACCGGTCGCCTGCTCCAGCCCCCTCCGGTAATGCTGCTGCGCGGCTTCGTCCTCACCTAATTGCTCCAGCAACGAGCCCAATACCAGACAAGTCTCCGCCGTGGCTTCAACTCCGTCACTGGCTTCAAGGTAAGAACGGGCTTTACCCCACAACTTATTGTTTAGACACAGACGCCCCAGGGTCAACAACAGCTCTGCCTGCTTCGGATGTTTTTTCAGCCAGGCCTCAGCATGCTCAAGCTGCCTGGCTGGATCTGCACCTTCCACCTGACCATAGAGTTTTACTAACTCCAGTTCCCAGCGTCGCTTTAGTGCCTCACGAACTACCCGTTCGGCCTCAGCCCCGGCACCGAGACACGCCAGTTGTCGGGCGTATGGCTGGATAAACTCAACCTCCTGCTGCAACTGATTGGGCAGATGCTGCCATGAACCACGCAAACGTTCGAGGCGTTTACCTTTGATGGCAGTTTGCAGCAGCTGGAAATGAACCTTGCGTTCAAGCGCATCCAGCACATCACTCGCCAACACTTTGTGGCGACGTAATGCCGGTAACAACTCACGCAAGTCACCCCAACTTTCCAGTTGCTCATAAACGCGCCTGAGCATATGAAGTACCTGCACATGCCTGGGTGCAATCGTCTCCAGATGTCGTAGGCTTGCCAGCGCCTGCTCCAGTTGCCCCTGGGAAATCTGCACCTCAGCCTGAGTTAAACCAATGGCCAGCTCCGCCTCAGGCATACTCTGATGGGCCTTGGCCAAATAATAATCACGACGCTGTTCGGCACCTTGTTTCTGAGCCGCCCGGGTCGCCCCTAGATAATTAAGCAAAGGCACTTCACTGTACTCGATATAACGGATGAGATTTCGCTCAGCCTTATCCCAATGACCTTCCGTCAACGCCAACAGGCCCCGGTTTGTTGTTTTACGCGCCTTGGCCGTTCGTCGCCGTTGCCGCCACTGGCGCAATCGCTCCGGCACCCTGCGGGTATTTACCAGGAAACGCATTAACAGATAACATCCAAAAAAACCGGCCGCCAGTAAAATAAGCGCCAGGCTCAGACTGGTTTCCAACATCCAGTCGCCGTAACTGAGCAGCACAAAACCAGGGTCATCCCGGGCGATCAGCGCCAACACCACAGCAATGATCAGAACCAGTAATAACTTGAGGAGAAACCTCATTGACTACCCTCTCGGGATTTTTTCTGCTTGGCTGACTGCCTTTGCTTTTTAAGCAATTGTCGCAAAGTGAGCATGGAAGTAGTGATATCCGGTAGCGTTGTCACAACGTGCTCCGTACGCAAACGCTCCAGTGCCTTTTTCATGGACTGGGTGGCCGCATCCTCTGAAACAAAATAAGTTTCCAGCCAGCCAGTCGCATCATTGAGTGCACTGCGATACACCTCCGGCGATTTCTGCAACAGAGCCAAACGAGCAGACTCCAGTTGCAGACGCAGATTGCTACGCAGAAAATATTGCTGCTCAGGTGACAACAAAGGCATCGCCGCATCGGCACCCTGACGAATAGTTACCAGACCTTTGATATCCCTCCACACAGCCAACAAAAAACCGCGCCAATCATTGATCTCACCTTTCTCATCAGGGGTGCCCGTCTTTTCACTACGCCTGGGCGCACCAGGCAACGCCAGGGAGTCAACCGCCGAAGCAAGGGAAGAAAGCTCCAGCGCCAGACCCTCGCGATCCACTTGCCGGACCGCGCGGAGCGCTCGCAATTCGATAGCCACTTGCTCACGTACCGGATGAAAGACGGGATCTGCCAAAAAAATCAAACGGGTATCGGCACTTTCCAGTGCTGTCAACGCTGTCGTCACATCCTGCTCCAGTTGCAGGCGTCGATTGGCAATAGCCAACAGATATTCCACTTCGGCAATACCCCAGTCATGACGATCCTGACCAATACGGGTACGCAAACTTTGCAGGGCCGCCTCCAACTCAACACGCTCTGTGCCAGCGCGCTTTTGATCCTCACGCGAGCGTTGTAGTGCTGAAGTTAAACGGCTGATATCTGCTTTTAGTTCAGACAGACGCTCGACCGTTTTTGCCTGTTCGGTATCCTGAGCCTGACGACTTAAGTTATGTTGCTGCCAGAGATAATACAATCCACCAGCCAGACCAAAGGCAAGCAGCAAGGCCAACCAGGCCAGGCCACTCCCCCCCGTTTTTTTAATCGGCTTTGACTTTGGCGCTGACTTGTCTTCAGGCTTGTCCTGGGATTTGCTGGTTTTCTTTTCCACCGATTTGCTCTTCCCTTTAACTGCCGCAGACTGGACTAATTGAGACTGACCTGACTCTGATTTCGATTTTGACTCATCACTCATCTTCTTCTCCAGAGGTCTCGACCATAGCCTTGTCTGCCGCCCATTGGCTCACTGCCTCTACCATCGCTTCATCACTGGCGGCACGGGCCACGATCACTGGCCCATCAAAACCCAACTCCTCGGCCACGATAACCGTGCGCTCACTAATCACAATCAAAGGTGTCTCGCGCAGATAGGAATGACCCGCATCCCCGGCCATCGCATATAAATTATGCAGCCCCTCACTACTGGTGGCAGTGATAATATCCAGCTCACCCTGTTCCCAGGCCTGTATCAACACCGTATTATCAGCCTCCGGCCGGAACCGTCGATAAACCTCGGCATACTCTACATCGGCACCACGTTCACGCAGGGTATTCGCCAGTATCCCGCGCCCACCAACACCGCGGAAGATGATTATCGCCTTGCCATCCACATCAGTCATTTCATCCATGGCTAACAGGGTTTCACTGTCAAAACGTGCATCGGGACAGATGTCGGGCTCCCGTCCTAAATGCTTTAGCTCGCGGGCGCTACCACGTCCCACAGTAGCGACCTTAATATCGGCAGGCAAACCCCCATGGGCTTCAATCATTGGAAAAGCTCGTTGCACGGCGTTAGGACTAATAAAGATAGCGATATCAAAATCATTGAGGCGATCGAGCTGTTCATGCAATACCGAAGTGTCTTCTGGCTCACCGATATCAAGTACCGGATAGGATATAGCGCGGCCACCCGCCGCCTGAATAAGTTTACAAAGTGGTCCCGCCTGGTGAGCCGGGCGGGTTACCAATACACCGATACCAGTGAGATCAGGCCTGAGCATATACTTCTTTTAAGATGACATCGGCGCCCCGTGAAAGCAGATCATCGGCCAGGCTGATACCCAGTGCTTCGGCCTGCTCCGCAGGACCACGGACTTCACCACGCACCACCTCGCTGCCGTCGGGACGACCCACCAGACCGCGCAAATAAATTTCACCATTTTCGAGCAGGGCAAAACCACCAATGGGTACCTGACAGCCCCCCTCTAAACGATTGTTCATCGCACGCTCGGCAATCACTCGAATGTAAGTGTCTTGATGATTCAGCGGTGCCAGCAAAGCGTTGATCTCTTCATCATCGCTGCGACACTCAATACCCACCGCACCCTGACCCACTGCGGGCAAACAGTCAGTATCGCCAATAAAGCTGGTGATCCGGTCATCAAACTTGAGTCGCTTAAGACCGGCGCTGGCCAGAATAATAGCGTCATAGTTGCCATCATCGAGCTTTTTTAAACGGGTATTTACATTGCCGCGCAGGGAAATAATTTCCAGATCAGGTCGCTTGGCCAGGATCTGAACCTGACGGCGCATGGATGAAGTACCCACCCGTGCCCCCTGAGGCAAATCATCCAGAGACGTGTAGGTGTTGGAAACAAAAGCATCACGAGGATCTTCTCGCTCACAGACCACCGACAGGTGCAAACCTTCGGGAAAGGCCATGGGAACATCCTTCATGGAATGCACGGCGATATCTGCATCACCAGCGAGCATGCCCTCTTCCAGTTCCTTTACAAACAAACCTTTACCACCGATCTTGGCCAGGGGAGTATCAAGGATCTTGTCTCCCTGAGAAACCATTTTCAGCAGCTCCACCTCCATACCGGGATGGGCTTTTTTCAGTTCAGCGGTGACAAACTCCGCCTGCCACAGGGCAAGCGGGCTTCTACGGGTAGCAATGCGAATCAATTTTCTGGACATGTTTTAGCCTTGTTTGTAACGTCTATTTATACTGGTATCTATTCCGAAGCCGAACTACACCACAGTCCATCCCGGCATACAACCACACTAGCTTGTATGATACACAGTCGGGGAATCGCAACACAATGTTGCTACATATAATGTACAAATTAAATAACCCGCCAGTTTAACCACTCTTGCTCCGTTCTTTCAGCAAGCGTCTAATCTCCGCCACATGGCGACGACTGATCTCAAGCTGGTTCTTTGTCCCTTGCAACAAGGCAAAGATATGACCCGCATTGTCTTTCTCAATACCCTTCAATGCGCCACTCGCCACCAGAGCATTGCGATGGATGCGCACAAAGGCACCACCGAACTCGTCCTCCAGCAACCTCAGCGAGTCATCAATTAAGTCTTCACCCTCGGCATGATGTACCGTGACATACTTACTGTCAGCCTGAAAATAAACCACGCTGTTCACCGGGATCAGCTGCAAGCTACCATGACGATGCACGCTCAAAAAGTTGCGCCCTTTGGCCTCTGGACGGGCCTCATCCAGTGCGCTTAGCTGAGAGCGATTCAAATATCGGGCACGCGCCAGGGACTGAGTCAATCGTTCGCGACGTATCGGCTTAAGCAAATAGTCGATGGCCCGGGCCTCAAAGGCCTGCAAGGCATGATCACCATAGGCGGTGGTAAATATCACCGCTGGCGGCGGATCCAGCTCGGCCATGTGACGGGCGGCCTCCAGGCCATCCATACCCGGCATACGAATGTCCAGCAACACAACTTCCGGCCGGGCACTCTGGCAACGCGTTAAAGCCTCCTGACCGTTGGCGGCCTCAGCCACCACCTCTACATCACTATCCTCTTCCAACAGGCGACGCAGACGTTCACGAGCCAGGGCTTCATCATCGACGATCATCACCTTCATCAGGGCTTACCTGCATAGGGCAAACGAATACGCACCCGGTACTCATGCTCATCTTGCTCTACCTGCAAGCTGGCCTTGTGTTCAAAATGCGCCTCCAGCCGCGCCCGGATATTAGCCTGTGCCATATGATGACCCGGCTCCCGTAGCGATACGCCTGCGGCAGGAAGCGGATTGCTAATCACGATATCCACCGATGCATGACTCCGACTTCCGGAAACCCTCACCGTGCCCCCCTCCGGCAGGGGCTCAATGCCGTGATACACCGTATTCTCCAGCAGGGGCTGCAAGGTCAGCGGTGGCAGCAATAGATCCATGGGCAGTTCGTCTACATCCAGTTCCAGTTTCAGTCGCTCGCCCATGCGCAACTGTTCCATGCACATATAGCGCTCCGCCATGGACAGCTCCTCTTTTAGCGGAATCAACTGACGCACATCACTCATGCTGGCGCGGAATAAATCGGCCAGATCCTCAATAGTTTCCTCCGCCACCTGCGGCCGGGTAGGAATCAGGCTGGCAATGGTATTCATACTATTGAACAGAAAATGAGGGCGAATTCGCGCCTGCAGCGCCTGCACCCGTGCCTCCCCCTCGGCCTTCACCCGCCGCCGCCACTGAAATTGTACATAAAGGTAACGCAAGATAAGAGCGCTGACGATGGCGCCGATGGTGATATTACGTAACAAAAACTCAAGGTGATTCGGCGTCACCAACTGAATCGCTGTCGCCACCCCAACCTGGTAGGCCGCCTCACTGAGCAAGGCGATCACAATAAGTAGCAACAAATAGCTCACCATCGCCGCACGATCATTTCCCAGGCGGCTCAGGGGCCGATGGGCCAGACACAGCACCCCGGCACAAGAGAGCCCCACCCACTGCATAAAAAAGGAGATCAGTGCCAGATCGGACCACAAGTCCATACTCGTTCCGCTTTGCCCCACGGTCAAAATCAGTGCAAACAGTTCGGAGAGCAGCACCACGGTAAACACCATGCGCAGCCCGCAAAAGTCCGGCAGGAAAAAGTCCTGCTCTGGCTGTTGCTCTAATTGTTGTTCTTGTTTCTGTTTCACACGCCTACTCAAAATAAGGTCTGCTCCTGAATCATAGCGCTTATTACCCCCCCTTGTGCAAGCTTCACAGGTGCCTGCTCGGGGATATTTGCTTTATACTGCCCCCTAGCGCCAACTATCCTTCAAACAGGCCACGGAACCGACCATGAGCACAGACAAAACAATAGAAAAACCCTGGACCGGACGTTTCAATGAACCCACCGATGCCTTCGTCGAGGCCTTTGGCGCCTCCGTCGGCTTCGACCAGCGCATGTACAAGCAAGACATCGCCGGTTCCATTGCCCACGCCAAAATGCTGGCCCACGTGGGTGTGCTCACCACAAAAGAGCGCGACGACATCGTCCGCGGCCTGAGCAAGATCGAAGCGGAGATCCAGGCGGGCGACTTCCCCTGGTCCATTGCCCTGGAAGATGTACACATGAACATTGAGGCGCGGCTCACCGATGCCATCGGCATCACCGGCAAAAAACTACACACCGGCCGTTCCCGCAACGACCAGGTAGCCACCGACGTGCGCCTCTACCTGCGCGACGAAATCGATACCATCGACGCTGAACTCAAACGCCTGCAACGAGCACTGGTTGAACTGGCCGAACGCGAGGCCGCCACCATCCTGCCCGGCTTCACCCATTTGCAAACCGCCCAGCCCATCACCTTCGGCCATCACATGCTGGCCTGGAATGAAATGCTACAACGGGATAACGAACGCCTGGCCGACTGCCGCAAACGGGTCAACGTTATGCCCCTGGGTTCCGCTGCCCTGGCCGGCACTACCTACCCCATCGACCGGGAATTCACCGCCAAAGAGCTAGGCTTTGACGATATTTGTCGCAACTCACTGGATGGCGTATCCGACCGCGACTTCGCCATCGAATTTCTTAGCTGGGCCTCGATACTACTCATGCACATGTCACGCTTTTCGGAAGAGCTGGTTCTGTGGAGTTCCTCCCAGTTCGACTGGGTAGATCTGGGTGATGCCTTCTGCACCGGCTCCTCCATCATGCCGCAAAAGAAAAACCCCGATGTGCCCGAACTTGTGCGCGGCAAAACCGGCCGCGTCTTCGGCAGCCTCAACGCCATGCTCACCATCATGAAAGGCCAGCCCCTGGCCTACAACAAAGATAATCAGGAAGACAAAGAACCCCTGTTCGATACCATCGACACCGTCAAGGGCTGCCTCAAAGTCTACGCTGACATGATGGCACAGATTAAACTCAAGCCCGACAACATGCGTGAAGATGCCCTGTGCGGCTTCGCCACTGCTACCGATCTGGCCGACTACCTGGTACGCAAAGGTGTGGCATTTAGAGATGCCCACGAAATCGTCGGCAAGGCCGTCGCCCTGGGTGTTGAAACCGAACGTGATCTTTCCGAAATGAAACTGGAAGAACTGCAAGCGTTCTCCGATGCTATCGGCGACGATGTGTTCGATGTGCTTACGCTGGAAGGTTCTGTGGCAGCAAGAAATCATTTGGGTGGAACTGCGCCGGAACAAGTTAAGGTGGCGGCGAAACGGGCAATAGAACTGTTGGGATGATAAGGAAGTTAACAAAAATGGCTAGGTAAACCATTTAAGGTGATTTCAAACGAAGAGTGGGAATATCAAAGTAAATGCGCGTGCGAGCTATCAACTGGTATAAATATAAAGTTCAAGTCAAATAAAACAGCCTCGGTCAGGTTTTGGGCGAGCCAAGGTTAAAAACATGCATAATAACGCACTCCAGCCGGCGACAAAAAGCGGCGCGGCTGAGTTCAATCGTTAGGCGGTTAGTGTAAACAACGTAGAATTTAGAAGGAGAAACTATATGAAAATACTCATTGTACTTACATCACACAGTCAACTCGGCGACACAGGACAAAAAACTGGGTTTTGGCTAGAGGAGTTTGCTACTCCTTACTATATATTCAAAGATGCAAATGCAGACGTCACACTTGCATCACCTAATGGAGGACAACCACCTCTAGATCCAAAAAGTGATGAACCTGATTTCCAAACAGAAGCAACGGAACGCTTCAAGAGAGATGCTGACGCCCAATCGATGCTAGCAAATACGCAAAAACTATCAGACATTTCACCTGATGATTACGATGCAGTATTTTATGCTGGTGGGCATGGACCATTGTGGGATCTGGCAGAAGATCGTAACTCTATAACCTTAATTGAAACAATGTATGCATCTGGAAAACCAGTTGCCGCAGTTTGTCACGCTCCTGCGGTTCTTCGCCACACCGTAGCCCCGGATGGTGCCCCCTTAGTAAAAGGAAAGTCTGTGACTGGTTTTAGCAACACAGAAGAAGACGCCGTTCAACTTTCAGAGGTTGTGCCATTTATGCTTGAAGATGAGTTAAAAGCGAAAGGGGCAAACTACTCAAAGACCGATGATTGGCATCCATATTCCATCACTGATGGCAACTTGATAACAGGCCAAAATCCAGCGTCATCAGATCCCGTAGCGAAGGCTGTGCTAAAGATAATCAAACATTAAATGCCTAACAAAACATTGCAGCGGACAAGCCGCTGAATGCGGCGTTATGTGCTGCTTAATAATCTAATACTGCGCATGGAGGACTAGTATGGCAACATATGTGCCAGCAATAATTTGGATAGTTAGCGCAATTATTTGCCACTACATCGCACGAGCAAGAAATGTAAAGTCAAATTTAGTGCGGAGATTGATCATTGTATTCTTAGGCCCTTTAGCGATTCCACTAGTATTCTTTATAAAACCAGAATAGTCGATAAAAGGAACTAAAGGGGCCAGACTCGAATTAAAACACCCACAAGCCATACTCACCGATGACAAATAGTGTCTAAGCCCATTTATTTCCAATCGTTAAGGTGTCACCTTAGGCAGTTCACTTGAAAGAATATCAAGATTTGCCTGCATAACAATTTCTATACGGCGGTTAAGCTGCCGGCCTTCATCGGTTTTATTGTCCGCTCTTGGGCGGAATTCTCCAAAACCAGCGGCAGATATATTTTCAGGCGCTACACCCACTTTTCTCAGTAGATGGACGACGGTCAGTGCACGAGAAGTCGATAGCTCCCAGTTACTGGGAAAGCGTGCGCTTTTTATTGGTATGTTATCCGTATGCCCTTCAATCTGAAAACGTCTGTCTGAAAACTGGCTAAGTGCTGCAGCGATTTCAGTCAATGCACTCTCACCTTTGGGATTTAAATTAGCACTTCCGCTTTTAAATAGGACGTTATTGGGAAGATTAATAACAATTCGGCCTTGTTCAATGCTGACAGTTAATTGGCCGCCGTCGATCATTGTCTGCAGGCGATCAACAAATTGGGCGTATATTTCATTACGACGTTTGGTTTCAGCCTCAATATTACGCAGTGTAGCTATTTGTTCCTGGGACTCAGAGAGCTCCATCTGCAAAACCTGCTTTCTTCCTTCAAGCGCCATTAATTCTTCCCGAGCTTTCACAACCTCTAATTTCGATGATTCTAACTCCAGTTCGGTATCTTTTATCTTTTGTTGGTTACGCTCAATCTCTTCCTGGGCTTTCGCAACCTCCATTTTCGACGATGCTAATCTCAGTTCAGCATTCTTTAATCTCAGTTCAGTGGCCTTTATTTTATCCAGATTGCTCTCAATCTCTTCCTGGGCGGTATTCAGGGATTGACGCATTGCGTTCTTTTCTGAAATCACTGCGTCATATTTACTGCCAGATACGCAAGCAGTCAAAAGAATTACAGGGGCAACTATGGTAATAAGTGTGCTAAATCTCATGATGGCTCCTTAATTAGCATCGATATCCAAATACATAATTTATGCGTTTCATATTTGTATGCTTATTATTATGATTATTTACAATCTCCTATAATTTTAACAACGCGCCATATCAACAAACATTGGATTGGTTCACATTATCTGAAATTTACATTACAGAGAAGAAATCATCTCTTGTCTCAGCGCTATCCAGTACTAAACCGGACACCCTTTAATCTTTCCAGTAACCTCGGTTACCCGCCACCCCCTGGACACCGGCATTAATAGCCAAGGGTTCATCTTCTGCACTTACCTCACCCAGAGCATAAAGGGGCAACTGTATCTGTGTGCTGATTTCCTTCAAGCCCTGCCAACCGCTAGGTTCTATATCAGGATAGGCCTCATCCTCTATCCCTTTGCTTTTAGCGACATCAAGTGCACCCACCTGCAGGCTGCAATTAAGCGTTTTCACTGACTGGGGAATAAGATAGTAATGACATAACGCTTATATCCAGGGGTAAATAACTGTAAAATGGCACTTATTGGTACTCTTTAAATGCAATTAACATTGTTAGAGTGCACTTGAATATTGCTTAATGCCGTATAAAACAAACATTAATGGGAAAAATATGAACGATTCCGAAGCGACACCAAAATTCTGGCTAGGCAATGGGGTGCTTGCCCTGGCACTACTAATGCTGGTTTTCATGGGTGAATTATGGGAGATGATGGGCCTCATGGCCATGGTGTTATGGGTGGCCGTGGCTCTGGCAGGCGTTTATCTGCTAATGAGCGACAAGAACGAACCACCCTCTATGCCCAAGTAATTAGTGCCAGGTGACATTCTCACCTATCACTTGAAATACTGAATCAATGTGACCATTATAGCCGCCTATTTTGTTTAGACGAAGCAGGAACCTGATATGAAAAAAATTGAACATGCTATTGAAGGGCTAATATTTAGCAGCCGCTGGTTACTGGTTCCCTTTTATCTTGGGCTGGTAATGGCCATTGGCCTGTTAATAGTCAAGTTTGCCAAGGAATTTATTGCCTTTGCTAATACAGTCTTTACCGGATCGAGTACCGAGGTGGTAGTCGGCGTATTAACCCTCATTGATGTGGTACTGTTATCCAACCTGCTACTTATTATAATTTTTGCAGGTTATGAAAATTTCGTTTCCAAGATTGATACTGCAGGCCATGAAGACAGGCCTGAGTGGATGGGTCACGTGAGCTTTGCCGATCTAAAAATGAAACTGATTGGATCTATTGTTGCCATCTCAGGTATCGAGCTTCTAAAAGCATTTGTCGAGATTAATTCTTCTACTACGAATTTTGATTACATTAAATGGCTGATATTTATGCACCTGAGTTTTGTAGTGACCGGAGTATTGTTTGCCTTAAGTGACTGGCTAAGTTATTCCAAAAAGAAGTAAGCCCTTTATTTCTATTACAATGGCCAGTCACTGCAAAGTGGCTGGCCATTGTTGTTTAGAAGCCTAAATAGAAAGTATCACTTCACGCATCCACAAGTAGCGCCTCAAGTTCCTCCGCCTGCATTGCCTTACCAAACAAGTAGCCCTGCCCCATTTTGCAACCACGTTGTTGCAAATAGTCTGCCTGCACTTCTGTCTCTATCCCCTCGGCAACCACTTCCAAATTAAATGAACGACTAATGGCCAGTATCGCTTCAACAATAGCCACATTATTTTCATTTCCAGGAAGGTCCTGAACAAATATTTTATCTATTTTTAGGAAGCTAACAGGAAATTGTTGTAAATAACTAAGTGATGAATACCCCGTTCCGAAATCATCAATCGTCAGAGGAATACCCTGTTGTTTGAAAAAGTTCAGACTTGCCATCACCTGCTTGGGGCTGGACATAAAGCTGCTTTCTGTAATCTCCAGCTCAATACCACCCATGGGGATATCATAATTTTGCAGGGTATGATGCACATAATCAGTCATACCGGCTCGCCGAAATTGTGCAGCGGCTACATTTACGGCAATGGGTACAACATCCAGCCCCCTGTCTAACCATTTCGCATAATCACGGCAGGCCTGCTCCAGTACCCAATCACCCACTGAGACTATCAGACCGGTGTTTTCAAGCAATGGGACAAATTCATCGGGGGATACGTCTTCCCCACCAGGTTCCTGCCAACGAAGTAGTGCCTCAACACTGGCCAATTTTCGAGTTTTTAAATCATACTTCGGTTGGTAATAAACCTTAAACTCATTTTGTTCGTGGGCATGGCGGAGTGCATTAATCAGATCATGCCGTCGGTTATCCTGGGAAGACATATAACGGCGATAAAAGCAGTATTGCTCATTCTTTTCAGATGCACGCTGTACAGCCATTGCTGCACAAAGATGTAATGTCTCGAATCGTTTTCCATCATCAGGATAAAGCGCAACGCCTATGGCGCACTTAAGGTAAATCGGTTCCCCGTCAATTTCATAAGGCCGTTGTAAATCCTGAATTAAATCAACACACAGTTGTGCGGCGCCCTGATATGGGCCAATGACGGGTGACAAAAACATAAAGTCTCCCAGATTAATACAGGCAAGTTTATTATCACCCGAGCCATGTTCTTGCATACGTATAACTATTTTCTTTAATAACTCGTTAACTGGTTTTATTCCCAGGGTGTTATACATGCTCTGCAAGCCCATGATACGCACATAGAGCAGTGCAAAATATTTTCCTTCTTTAACGATATTGTGTGCGAAATAATCAGCCATTTTCGCATAGTCACCCAGGTCCTGATTTTTTAACATGGCATCATCAGGCGACAGTCTATTCAGGCTGATGCTCTCTGCCTCAGAATACTGGATTAATTGCTCGACCTCTGCCTCAGTACCTTCTACTGAGATCAGATGACTTGTTTTGACTAAATCTGATCCAGTAGGCATTTCGTTACCCCCCTTACGCAATGTCCCGTCTTATAGATACCCATGAGTTATTCCGAGACCCGATAAATAACACTATTTTAAGAAATAGCCAGTTGTAGTTTTTGTTAATCGTGCCATGATGTGATTAATAACGATACACCTCAACACCCATTTTATAAAGGCTGTTCTTTGAAGTTTGTATATCAAGATGACTATTTACTGGTTTTAGACAAAGTCAGTGGCTTGCTTTCTGTGCCTGGGCGCGGCAAGGATAAACAGGACAGCCTGGCCTTACGTGTACAGATGGAATTTCCCGATGCATTGATTGTGCATCGCCTGGATATGGCAACATCCGGCTTAATCGTGATGGCACGGGATAAACAGGTACATCGGCAACTCAGCATGCAGTTTCAGCAGCGCAAAGTTCAAAAACACTACACCGCGGTGGTCAATGGCTATGTAGCGCAAACCAAAGGAGAGATTGACTTACCCTTGATAGCTGACTGGCCCAACCGCCCCCGGCAAAAAGTAGACTTTGAATCTGGCAAGCCCTGTTTAACCCGATATAAAGTGCTCCATCGAAACCCTGATAAAACGACTCGGGTTGAACTGGAACCGGTGACAGGCCGCACCCATCAACTACGGATACACATGCATGCCATTGGCCACAGCATTTTAGGCGACAGCCTCTATGCCAACAAGGAGATAATGGGCCAGTCAGACCGTCTTTTGTTGCATGCAAACAGCTTGAGTTTTGAACACCCGGCCACAGGTGAGCCACTTACTTTTATCTGTGAGACACCATTCTAACCATAGAAAAGCTCTAATTAGAACTCACTCCACCAGCTCCCTTTAGTCGAATAATAAAAAAGGCTTCACAACACACAAAAGGCCGGTCTATGACCGGCCTTTTGTGTATTACAGATATGATTAAACAACCCATCAGGCAACTTTTTCCCGATACATAACCTCCATGCTACTTTCCCACTGCTGGTGGATGTCATCCAGCAGTGATTTTATTTCTGAAAATTCCATTTCATCAAAATACTCATGCAGTAGAGAAGCCTCGTCGGGCAAACTTTTGTGCTTCAGTACAATAGGATAAAAACTGTTGCTAAGCTTATTTGCAATGTTTACCGTACTGCTCTCCTGTTTGAATATATTGGCATCATCAGGGGAATGGTGACAGGCCACAGGCTCAATAATGGACTCAGGTAACCGCCAATGCCATAGCAGTTCGGCTCCCACCATAGCATGGTCAAAACCGAATATTTCTCGCTCTACTTCCAGTATATTCGCACGTTCTGGATCTACTTTCTCCATCGCCTTAATAGAGTCTTCTGGCATGGCAAGGTACATCACCATTTTACCAATATCGTGCAGTATTCCAGCGATGAAATAGCGCTCAGGACACGGCAACTGTCTGTACATTGCAATATGCTGAGCGGCCACAGCGCAGTAGAGACTATGAGACCAAAAACTCTCGATACTGGCCAGGCCAGCGGGAATTACCGGAAACTTATTAATGAGCTCAGTACTCAGCACTAGATTCCGCAATTGCTGGGTACCAATGATGGTAACCGCCTGGGAGAGCGTATCGACCTGAGAGGGAAACCCATAAAAGGGACTGTTAACTATTTTCAATAAACGGATGATAAGCGCAGGATCTTTGCCGATAAGTTCACAAATATCCGCGAGTGTTGATCGAGGGTTGTTCGCCAATTGATTCAGTTCAATGACAATTTCCGGAAGTGATACTAACTCCCTGTTTTGCATGATAAATTTATGTGCGCTTTGCCCGTTCATGCATCCCTTCTTTTTAGCGCTCCGTTAAAGTACATGGCTCACAGCAAAGATTACCATAAACCAGCTTACCCATATAAAGCTAGCAGAGACTGCTTTATTTTCAAGTTCACTACTTTTTAAGTGGTTATAGACATATAACACTTCTTGCTGTTATTTTTGATCGACAACATACAGTTCGTTCAACCCTGCGGGTTTAAACTGAGCTACTATCAGTACAGGACAGCAGATGGAATATTGAGGATGACAGGATCAGACGAAGCCCTCTATCTCGCCATCGATCAAGGGGGCCATGCCAGCCGTTCAATTGTTTTTAATGGCCATGGCCAGCCCGTAGCAGAAGCATTCTGTGAAGTTAGTACTCAGCACCCCCATGAAGATCAAGTGGAACATGATGCTGAAGAGATGCTGCAATCCATCCTGACCACCCTGAATAAGGTATCTGAACAGCTCGGTTCCCGAACCCAGGCAATCAAGGTCGCCGGTCTTGCCACCCAGCGCTCAAGCATCGTCTGCTGGGACAGGCACACCGGTCAGCCACTAAGCCCAATTATCAGCTGGCAGGATCGCCGCGCCCATTCCTGGCTGGAACAGTTTGCTCACCATCGTGCAGAAATCCATAAGACCACTGGTCTGTACCTGAGCGCTCACTATGGTGTTAGCAAACTGCGCTGGTGTCTGGATAATATCCCGGCAGTTGCAAAGGCGCATGAAAATGGGCATCTAGCCTGGGGGCCCATCGCCAGTTTCCTGCTCTTCCGACTGCTGAAGGAACGGCCCATGTTGGTTGACCCAGCCAATGCCTCTCGCACCCTGTTGCTAAGCCTTAAAACCATGGACTGGGATCCAGCACTGCTCAGGCTATTTGATATCCCCGCTAACCCACTGCCCCGTTGTGTCCCTAGCTGTTATTCTTATGGCACCCTACCCTTGGGTGGCCACTCAGTACCATTAACGATCACCACCGGCGATCAATCCGCTGCCCTGTATGCCTTTGGTCAACCGGATAGCAGATCGGCCTATATCAATATGGGCACAGGATCGTTTATCCAGTGTTTAACCGGCACACAAGCGGTGGATGCCCCCGGCCTGCTCAGCAGCATTATTCTGGATGATGGAACACAGCAACACTTTGTACTGGAAGGCACCGTTAATGGCTCAGGCTCAGCACTCAGCCAAATTGAAAAGGAACTGGCCATAGACCCGACAGAGGCCGAGGCACTCGTCCCCTCGTGGCTGGAAAAGGTCATCAATCCACCACTATTCCTCAATGGCATTTCCGGTTTAGGAGCGCCCTTCTGGGTGCCTAACTTTAACTCACGCTTTATCGGTGAAGCTGAACCCTGGGAGAAAATTGTCGCCGTAGCGGAAAGCATTCTGTTTCTGTTACACGTTAACCTGAATGAAGTTCAGCAACACCGTCCGGCACTCAAGGGTATTGTCGCCACCGGTGGCCTTGCCCAGGTTGATGGTTTATGCCAGCGACTGGCCGATTTGAGTGGCCTGCCACTTTATCGACCGACAGAGGCGGAGGCCACGGCCAGAGGCACAGCCTTTTTACTGGCGGGCTGTCCCGATGACTGGCCGGAGCAACACGCTGGCACGCATTTCACCGCTGGTGAAAACCCTCCCCTGCAGTTACGCTTTAAGAAATGGCAGCAGGCAATGAAAGATGAGCTTAAAAAATATGCAGGCTAGAATTCCAAAGTTGGTGGCCCACCGTGGCGACATGCAAAACTACCCCGAAAATACCCTGCCTGCCATTGAGGCAGCACTCAAAGCCGGGGCCTGTTATGTCGAGTTCGATATTCATCTGAGCAGGGATGAAGTACCAGTGGTTTTACATGACGCCAATCTCAAACGCACCGCCGGTATTGATAAGCTTATATTTGAGCTGGAATCGACACAACTTAATGCCTTTTCAGTGCATGAAGAAAACCGACTTGGCGATCGCTTCCAGGGCACACCCATTCCCACACTCAAACAAGTGATGGAATTAATCCAGCAATGGCCAGATACAAAAGCCTTTGTTGAAATAAAACGTAAAAGCCTTCGCCACTTCGGTACCACAGTTGTGGTCGATCGCATCATGGAAATACTAAAGCCTTACCTGCAACAATGTATCGTGATCTCTTTTGATGCAGATGCTGCACGTTACGCACGTGACCAGGGAGCCTTATCTATTGGCTGGGTGTTTAAAGAATGGTCCAAAGAGTCGCAGCAAATTGCAGAAGCACTACAGCCTGAATTTTTGTTCACCGAACATGCTGCAGTCACAAAACAGACAATTGCTCTTTGGCAAGGTCACTGGCAATGGGTATTGTATGATGTTACTAATGCCGAGCAGGCACTGGCATTGGCCGCCGATGGCATCCATATGATCGAGACCGGCGCCATCGGTGCAATGCTGCAACATCCACTATTACAAAAAGAGAGTTGTATCCTAAAATAACAGACGGGTGAACCCAGGAACAAACCTATGGATAAACCCATGAGCTTATCAACAAATAAAAATTACGATGTGGTTGTCATTGGTGGGGGGATCCACGGTGTTGGCGTAGCCCAGGCAGCGGCAGCAGCCGGTTATTCCGTTGCCCTGCTGGAACAAAATGCATTGGCCAGTGGCACTTCCAGCCGCTCCAGCAAACTAATCCACGGTGGCCTCCGTTACCTGGAGAGCGCCCAAATTTCTGTCGTCCGCGAATGCCTGCGTGAGCGTACCCTGTTACTGAAACTGGCACCGGAACTGGTGCAGCTGCAATACTTTAATATCCCCGTATACAGAGAGACCACGCGCCGCCCCTGGCAACTACAGATTGGTCTCAGTCTTTATGCACTATTGACCGGGATGCACAGATCGGCACGTTTTAGTCGTGTGCCGAAATCAAAATGGTCAAGCCTGAATGGCCTGGATAGCAACGGCCTGCAAGCAGTATTCCGCTATTACGACGCCCAGACCGATGATGCCCTGTTAACCCGTGCTGTGATGAACTCGGCTCAGCAATTAGGTGCAGAGCTGTTGATGCCTTGTAAATTGATAGCTGCCGAACTAGGGGATGACTATTCCAGCATTACCTACCGACATGAAAATAACGAAGAAACAGTCAATGCCAGAGTAATCGTTAATGCCACTGGCCCCTGGGCCAACCGGGTGCTTGAGAAAATCACGCCGACTCCCAAAACCTTGCCCATGGAACTGGTGCAAGGCAGCCATATCGTACTCGATGGAAAAACCGAAGAAGGAATCTATTACATGGAGGCCCCGCGTGATAAACGTGCGGTCTTCCTCATGCCATGGAAAGACAAGGCATTGATCGGCACCACGGAAACCGTTTTCCAGGGTGACCCCGCTGAAGCACAGCCCCTTGCCTCGGAAGAAGAATATTTACTGGAAACGGTGGCCCACTATTTCCCCCGTTATCGTGACACCCGTCGGGAAGACATCATCGAACGTTTCGCCGGCCTAAGGGTATTGCCCAGCAGTGGTACCTCACACTTTGCCCGTAGCCGGGAGACCATCCTGCATCCTGACCGGCATAACAAACCCCGGCTCCTGACTATCTACGGTGGTAAGTTAACTGCCTATCGGGCGACTGCAGAAAAAGTGATTAAACGTATTGGTGAGAGCTTGCCACAACGCAAACCTGTGGCAGATACACGTAAGTTAAAACTTACTCCGCCTTGAGCGAAATCAGAAAATCTCCCGTTTTAATGTACCCCTGTAGAACACGCGCTACTATAAATCGTTCCAACCGGCATCCGGCTTGAACCGACTGCCATGGGCTTGCTCCAATGTTTGCAGGCGTGCATGCAAGGCTTCTTTCCCTTCTGCCCGCAGGTAATGCATGGGGCCACCACGGAAAGGGGCAAAACCGGTGCCGAAGATCACACCACCATCCAGCAGGTCTGCATCGGCAACAACACCTTCTCGCAAACAGGCCACTGCCTCGTTAACAAAGCGCAACATCAGACGATCCGTTAAATCATCGGGCACCTTATCATTCATATTGGGTTCAGGAGTCTGTGCCTGACCTTTATCGTAACGATAAAAACCCTGACCACTCTTGCGCCCCAGGTTACCCGCGTCCACCATCTGTTTTAAACGATCGGGAACCTCGGTACCCATGGCCTCGCCTAGTATCCCGGCAACGGAGAGACAGATATCCAGGCCTACGGTATCGGCCAATAGTATCGGCCCCATGGGCATACCAAAATCTACTGCGGCCTGATCAATGGCACTGGCGGGCACGCCTTCTGATTCCAGCACTACCGCTTCGATCAAATAGGGCATCAGCACCCGGTTCACCAGAAAGCCCGGCGAACTTTTTACCGGCAGTGGCAAACGATCGATGTGACGGGTAAATGCCGCCGCCTTTTTGATCATTTCCGGGTCGGTACTGGCGGTATGTACGATCTCCACCAGTTGCATCTTGGCCACGGGATTAAAGAAATGCAGACCCACAAGCCGATCCGGCTTTTGCAGTACTTCTCCCAGGATTTCCAGTGGAATGCTGGAGGTGTTGGTTGCCAGCACGGCCCCTTCTTTCATCTGCGGCTCAATCTCTTTGAACAAACCTTGCTTGGCCTCTACATTTTCAAAAATTGCCTCGATAATGACATCGGCCTGCGGAATACCCAGACCATCCATGTCGGGCACCAGATTATCCAGGGCTTCCTGGATCGGCCGGGGCCGTTTCAGTTTTTTCTTGTACAGACCATGGGCACGCTTGATCACCCGTGCCAGGGTTTTGTGCTGGCGATCCTGAATGGTGACGCGCATCCCTTGCAGGGCACACCAGGTAGCAATATCACCACCCATCACACCGCCACCAATAACATGTACTCGCAGCGGCGTGAACAGGGATTTGTCACCCTCATTCTTGAGACGCTCCTGGAGAAAAAAGACTTCTATGAGATTCTGTGCGGTATCACCACGCACCAGTGTTGCCACGGAATGCGCCTCACCCCGCAACATGGCCTTAGCGTTACCGCCGTGTTTAGCCCACAGATCGATTAGTGCATAAGGCGCTGGATAATGGTCCTTCGACGCTTTCTTTGCCACGGTACGGCGCATGACCCGGGCCAACAAAGGACGAACCAGTGCCGCATTGCTAAGACGCTGCATTAACCTGGCCTTGTGCCGAGGTGGCTTGGTCAAAATCATCTGCCGAGCGCCATTTTGCAGATGCCGGGTCGGTACCGCCTGATCCACGAGTCCCATGCGTTTGGCACGACGAGCATCCACACTACGCCCGGTCAGCATCATATTCATCGCTGTGGGCGCGCCCAGCAAACGAGTGCTGCGCAGTACACCACCAAAACCAGGATGTATCCCCAGAAGGATCTCCGGTAACCCCAGGCGGGTGGATTTACCGTCATCAGCAATGCGGTAATCACAGGCCAGGGCCAGCTCCAGCCCGCCGCCCAGACAGAAACCGTTAATCATGCTCAGAGTGGGGCACTTCAAGGCTTCGATGCGATCCATAATGCCCTGACCACGATTAATCAGTGCTTCGGCTTCACTTTGGTCGGCAATAGTAGTGAACTCTGTAATATCTGCCCCGGCAATAAAACCATTGTCTTTGCCCGACTGGATAATCACACCACGGGGCAGATCCTGCTCCAGCCCACCCAGCAACGACTCCAGCTCTTCCAGAACCTCTTTGGACAGGGCATTAGTAGAGGCACCCGCCTTATCAAAAGTCAGCCAGACAATATCGTCATCATCTTTTTCACTACGCCAATGTTTATAATTATTCGTTTTAGCCATGGCGATTATTCTCCTTCTCGTTCCAGCATCATGGCGCCGCCCTGGCCGCCACCTATACACAGGCTGGCCATACCACGCCTGGCCTTGTTACGTTCCAGTACATGCAACAGGTGTAAGACAATGCGCGCACCGCTGGCGCCTACGGGATGGCCAATGGAGACCCCACCGCCATCCACATTAAGCCGGGCTTGATCAATTTCGCCCGGTGGTTTGGACAAACCCAGTTCCTGCTTGCAGTAGTCCTTGTCTTTCCATGCTTCCACACAGCCCAATACCTGAGTGGCAAAGGCCTCGTTGATCTCCCAGTAATCGATATCCTCAATTTTAAGTTTTTGCCTTTTAAGGATAGGCGCCATGGCATGAGCAGGCCCCAGTCCCATCTGTGCAGGTTCCAGTCCGGCCCATTCGCTATCCACAATGCGGCCCATCACCGGCAGATTGTATTTATTCACTGCGTCTTCACTGGCCAGGATCAACCAGGCCGCGCCGTCGGTAATCTGGGCACTGTTACCAGCGGTAACTTTTCCAAAGGGCCGATCAAATACGGGTCGCAGCTTGGCCAGTTTTTCCGCCGTGCTATCCAGCCGCAGGCCCGTATCCGCATCATAGAAGTTCCCTTTGGTGTCGTAGATCACCTCCATCTCAGAGAGATACCCTTCATCCTGAGCACGCGCCAGACGTACATGACTCTGAGCAGCAAAGGCATCCATGGTCTTTCGTGAAATATTAAAACGATGGGCGATATTCTCTGCCGTCTGTCCCATGGAGAGGCCTACAATGGGGTCACTCAAACCACGTAACAAACCAATAATCGGTTTCAGATAAGCCGGGCGTAACTGAGCCAGCACCTTCACCCTTGCACCTGCCGTACGAGCTCCCATCCAGGCACCCAGCCAGGTCACCATGGCTTCACCCAGCAACACCGGGGCATGACTCATGGCCTCGGTCCCTCCGGCCAAAACCAGATCAGAACGACCCAGGGCAATATTCTGTGCTGCACTGTCCAGAGCCTGCATACCGGAGGCACAGTTACGCTGCACCGTATAGGCGGGCACTTGTTTACCACAGCCCAGACGCAGGGCGGCAACCCTGGCAATATTGGCTTCATCCGGACCGGGCATCACACAACCCAATACCACTTCATCGAAGGCATCGGGCGAAAAGGGCTGACGCGCCAGCAAGGGGCGACCCGCCGCTACGGCCAGATCGGAAGCAAGGAAGGGGCCGGGTTTACCCGCCGCCTTCAGAAACGGAGTGCGTGCACCATCCACCACAAACACCGGTCGGCCACTCGCCTTTTTAGCCCGGGACGGTCTCTTGCTGGCGGTAGTTTTAATTGCTGTTTTTTTATCTATTTCTGCCATGACACGCTCCTGAATCAAATTCCATGTACCACCTGAATATTTGGTCTATTTCCAATAATCGGCGGGGAAGTCATCTACCTGAGTCGCCGCCCGGCGACTGGCCACGGCCAGGGATAACAACTCACTTTCGTCCTTGCTGATTACATTTCGCTCAACACCCTGAGCAATAAGCTCAGTGGGATCCTTAGCGTGCAGTTTTCCATCTCGAACCGCTTTTTTGAGTTTGCGCTCCACCGGTTCAGCGGCCACAGCCTTGGCCAGGGCATCTTCCAGAATAGCCAGTGGTTCGTTCTCACTCTCCGGCAGGAACAAGCCAGTGGTTAGACGATGGCGGGTAGGTGAAGGTGCCAACAGGCATTGCGCCACCTTGTGACCCAGCTGATCGCTGGGACCCGCCCAATGACGACCCAGAGGGAAGATCAACAGGCGTAATACCCATGACACCGGGCGGTTTGGGAAATTATTAAGTAAGGCATGCAGACTTTTCTGCATGCGGAACAAGCTGTCTTCACAGGCCCATTGCAGAAGTGGAAAATCAGCCTCCGGCTGCCCCTGCTCTTTAAACCGTTTCAGGGTTGCAGATGAGAGATAAAGCTCACTGAGAATATCCGCCAGTCGACCGGAAAGTTTCTCCTTGCGCTTTAATGCACCACCCAACAGCAGCATAGCTACATCGGCCACCAGAGCAAAAGCTGCACTCATGCGACTCAGATGCTGATAATAGCGTTGCGCCTGACCGGCAGGGGCTCGGGTAAAGCGCGCACCCGTCAGGCCCATGAATAGGCTACGTGCGGCATTGCTAATAGTAAAACCAATATGGCCGAACAATGCTTTATCAAAATCACGCAGTCCTTTGTCGGCATCGGGCTCCGTCACCGCCTGCATCTCCTTGAGCACATAAGGATGGCAGCGAATGGCGCCCTGACCAAAGATGATCAGGGTACGGGTGAGGATATTGGCCCCTTCCACAGTGATACTGATGGGCAGTGACTGATAACAGCGGCCGAGGAAATTACGTGGCCCCATCACAATGCCCTGACCACCCAATACATCCATGCCGTCATTGACCAGTTGACGCAGGCGTTCGGTCAGATTGTATTTAACGATAGCGGACACCACCGAGGGACGTTCTCCCTCATCGATGGCGATACAGGTCATCTCGCGAGCGGCATCCATCATGTAGGTGTTGGCAGCGATACGTGCCAGTACCTCTTCCACGCCCTCAAAACGGGCGATGGGGGTCTTGAACTGAACCCGCACCCGGGAATAAGCACCGACGCCCCGGCTGACCAGTTTGGCGCCGCCCACACTCAGGGCGGGCAAAGAAACGGAACGTCCGGCCGCCAGACTTTCCATTAGCATCCGCCAACCCTGCCCAGCCCCGGAAGGGCCGCCGATGATCCAGTCCACGGGAATAAAGACATCCTTACCCTCATTGGGGCCGTTCATAAAGGCCTGGTTGAGTGGTGCGTGGCGATTACCTATGGTCACGCCGGGAGTATTGGTCGGGATCAAGGCACAGGTAATACCATAATCCTCTTCCTCACCCAGCAGGTGTTCCGGATCATAAAGTTTAAAGGCCAGACCCAACACCGTGGCTACAGGCCCCAGAGTGATATAACGCTTCTGCCAGTTGAGGCGGATTCCAATCACTTCCTTGCCTTCAAATTTTCCTTTGCACACAATACCTGTATCAGGCATGGCAGCGGCATCACTACCTGCCTCGGGACCGGTGAGTGCAAAACAAGGCACTTCTTCGCCCTTCGCCAAAAGGGGCAGGTAATGTTCTTTCTGTTCCTCAGTACCATAGTGCAACAGTAATTCACCCGGCCCCAGAGAGTTGGGTACCATCACCGTTACTGCTGCTGTAATGGAACGACTGGCGATCTTCATCACCACCGAGGAGTGTGCCAGGGCAGAGAACTCCTTACCCCCGTACTGCTTGGGGATGATCATACTGAAGAAGCCCTGCTCCTTGATGAATTTCCAGACCTCTTCCGGCAGGTCATGCTCTTTTTCGGTAATCTGCCAGTCATCCAGCATGTAGCACAATTCTTCTACCGGCCCATCAATAAAGGCCTGCTCTTCCTTGCTTAATTTTGCTGCAGGATAGGCGTGCAAGACATTCCAGTTGGGACGCCCACTGAACAGTTCGCTATCCCACCAGACAGTGCCGGCCTCCAGCGCCTCTCGTTCGGTGGAAGACATGCTGGGCAATTGGGCGCTGAATAGCTCAAACAAACGGGTGGTTAATAAACGCTGTCGTAGCGACGGAAGATTGAGCGGAATAGCCAAAGCAAAGAATACCAGCCAGAGCAATATCTGCAATACGATATTCAGGCCACAGCCCAAAAACCACAATCCGACGGCTGCAACCACCGTCCATAACCAAAGAGGCGAACGAAAGTAGGCCAACAGCCACCCTACGGCCAGTACCCCTGTTAAATACAAACACATAATCACAACAGCCTCCGTTTCTTATTGTTTATAGCCCGTAAGGCACCCCTGACGACGAGGCCCCCCCAGTCGGGTTACGGCCTCTTGTTTCTTATCCTATGTAAACAATCAGGGCGTTCCTGTCTGCCGCTTTTCTTCCTTCAACCCCTTATCATCCTCAGCGAGAGCTGTTTCCCGCTGTGGCATAAAACAGTCGTTCTCATCATTACATATTAGACCTTCTTCGCTCCAAGGCAATTGCCGATAAACGGCCAGATCATCCTGACCGAGGATCGGGTACTTGATAATCTCGAAATAGGGAGAGAGCTCAAAGTCCTTGGGGGTGAGCATACGAGGCTTCCGTTTATAAAATTGCAAGCTGCCATGCTTTTCACGGCGAACCACCGGCAATACCGGATACTGCACCTGGCCGAAGCACTCTGCGATCATGGTGGAACATAGAATGCGGGTAGATACCACTGGATGGTACTCGAACAACGAAGAACCCCAACGCCTTGGTAAAATACCAAAGGGAAGTAGAAACCTGGCCAAATCCAATAAATGACGAACATCGTAGT
>DAOWII010000106.1 GCA_030640985.1 Chromatiales bacterium | reverse complement strand
GTGCCTCAACAGTCGGCCAGTAAGCTCGCCAGATTATGGACACCCATCCTGGAGTACTTAGGTAAAAAAACCAGCTACCAGCTGCAGTTCAAGACGGCGAAGGATATCCCCACCTTCGAACAGCGTCTGGCACAGGGCGAGTATGACCTTGCCTATATGAACCCCTATCATTACACGGTATTTCATGACAGCCCCGGTTATCTTGCCGTAGCCAAGGCAAAAGACAAACGTATCAAAGGGATTGTTGTAGTGCATAAGGATAGTGCCTATAAAACCCTGGATGAGCTCAATGGCAAGACTCTGGCATTTCCTGCTCCCGCCGCCTTTGCTGCCTCCATCCTGCCACGCAGTCAGTTCAGGCAACGGGGTATTCCCATCACCCCCCAATATGTTTCCTCCCATGACTCGGTGTACCGCAACGTTGCCACAGGGCGCTTTCCTGCTGGCGGCGGAGTGATTCGTACGTTTAAAAATACCGCTGCTGAGGTCCGTGAGCAGTTGCGAGTTTTATGGACCACTTCCGGTTATACACCCCATGCTGTTGCTGCACACCCCCGAGTCCCAAAGAAAGTTCTGCACCGTATCCAGCAAGCGATGCTCAATATGGATAATGATCTGGAAGGAAAAGCGCTGTTGGCGTCTATCAAAATCAAAGGCCTGGAGGCTGGCCACAATACCGACTGGGATGATGTGCGTGGCCTCAATATCGATTTATTGAACCAGGCGCGTACCGGGAAATAAAAACAACATGTCCTTCCGACTCAAAACTATTCTTGGTATCGCCTTCATTGAGGGGGGGCTTTTGCTGTTACTTATCTGGATGGGACTTAATATGTTTCACCAGTCTCAGGAAGATGAGGTACTGAAACATGCTGCGACAATTACAACACTGTTTGCCACGACGACTAAGGATGCAGTGCTTTCCAGCGATCTGGCCTCACTGGAGAGCTTCACCGATGAGGTAATGAAAAATCCCGAGTTAGTTTATGCGCGTGTTCTGGATCAAAATGGCGAAGTGATGGCTGAACGAGGTGAAAATGAAATCCTCGCTACGCCTTATGTTCAAGACACTCGTGTGCATGACGTCAAACAGAAAGATCATATATTCGATTCCCATGCCGAAATTCTAGAGGGTGGCCGGGTTTATGGTCAGGTTCAGGTTGGCCTGAACACTGATAGTATTTATGAGTTACTGGATAAAGCCAGGTCAAACGCTACGGCTATAGTTATTCTGGAAATGAGCCTGGTAGCACTGTTTTCCTTTGTGCTGGGAACCTGGCTTACGCGCCAGATCAAAGCGCTGGAAACAGGCGCACATCAAATCACTAATGGTGTTCTTGGATATCAGCTCAAAGTTCGCGGCAACGATGAACTGGCGAAAACAGCCTCTGCCTTCAATGCAATGTCATCACAGGTGAAACAACTTTATGAGCAATTAAGTGATAACAACAAGGAGCTGGAGAAGCACATCATCGAACTTTCTGACACCAACGAGCAACTTGAGTCCAGTAAAAAACATCTGGCAAGTGTTTTCGACACCATGCTGGATGGTCTTATCATCATCGATAAACAGGGTCTAATCCGTGATTATAATTCTGCCGCCGAGAGTATCTTTGGATATTCACCAGATGAAGTACTCGGTCGCAATGTCAGCATGTTGATGCCAGACCCGGACTCCAGTCAGCATGATGCTTATATCAATCGTTACCTGGACATCGGTAAAACAAAAATCATAGGTGTTGGGCGCGAAGTAAATGGCATGCGTAAGGATGGGAGCGTGTTTCCCATGGAACTTGCCTTGAGCGAGGCCAGCAGCGGCAATGCTCAATCAGTCTTTACGGGAATCATCCGGGATATCAGCCAGCGGAAACAGGATGAGACGGCGCTGGCCATGCGGCATAAGCAACTTAAAACCATCCAGCGCGCCCAGGCTGACTTCATATCCGGCGGGGATCCCGTCGAATTTTTCGAAGGTTTATTGCCGGATATTCTTGAGTTGAGCGATAGCGAGCATGGCCTCATTGGTGAAGCCAGAGAAGATGAACATGGTAAGCCTTACCTCAAGGCTTCCGCCTTGACCAATATTTTCTGGGACGAGGACACACGGAAATTTTATGAGGAAAATGCACCACAAGGATTGGAGTTTACCAACCTCGATAACTTGTTGGGAAAAGTAATTCTCGATGGCAAGCCCGTCATCAGCAATGACCCGCGCCATGATCCCCACGCCAAGGGGCTCCCCCCTGGTCATCCGCCTCTAAATGCATATCTCGGGCTGCCTGTATATCTCGGCACGCGACTGATGGGAATGATCGGAGTTGCTAACCGCCCCGCCGGCTACAGTGAAGAAGTAATCGAGCGACTCCAGCCGATCCTGGGCATCTGTGCGCAGCTATTTGATGCCCTTGGCAAGGAACGGGAACGGAGCGAAAATATGGAACAACTCCAGCAGGAGGTAGCCGCCCGAAAAAGAGCTCAGGCTGAGTTGAATTCATTCAATGAAACCCTGGAACAGCGTGTAACGGAACGTACCAACGAACAGCAGGCTCTGTATCTGGTTTCATCAATTTTGTCTACTCCAGAGATTTCATTAGAAGAAATTTTTAACACTATTCTTATCGCAGTGCTACCTTCCTTGTCGGACCAGGAGGAAACGTGCGCTAGAATAATCTTTGACGATAAGAGCTATCAGACAAGGAATTTTCAGGTCAATCAGAGAACAGTATCCTCCCCCATTATCGTCAACGGGGAGCAGCATGGAGTAATTGAAATCTTCTTTCTGGAAGAAGACTCGCTTGACAAGAAGGCATCATTTGAAAAGGACAAAGAATTGCTGCTTGCTGCTATCAGCAATGAAATCCGCAGCACCATCGAATACAGATCATCCCTGGAAGAGCACCAGAAAATGGAAATCCGACTGCACCACGCCCAAAAGCTGGAAGCAGTAGGGCAGCTGGCGGCGGGCATCGCCCACGAGATCAACACCCCTACCCAGTTTGTCAACGATAATACTCACTTTCTGCAGGAGGCCTTTGCTGACTATGAACGGCTGCTTGAGACCTATGACAGCCTGGCCGAAGAAATGACAACCGCCAGCCCTGTTTCAGGTGAGCTGTTGAACAAGGTGAAAACGATGGCTGATGAAATAGATGTCGACTATCTGAAAGAAGAGGTCCCCCAGGCTATCAAGCAATCTCTGGAGGGCCTGGCGCGTATCTCCAGAATCGTTCAGGCGATGAAGGAGTTCTCCCATCCTGGAACAGAAGTGAAAACGCCGACTGATCTCAACAGAGCCATTGAAACCACCGTTGATGTCTCACGTAACGAGTGGAGATACCACTCCGATCTGATCACAAAACTGGATCCCGAACTTCCACAGGTACCAGTGCTACCCGGCGAATTTAACCAGGTAATGCTGAATCTGATTGTGAATGCGGCGCATGCTATACAGGAAGAAACCAAAGAGGGAATGAACAAAGGAGAGATCGTGATTTCGACCCGACGGGCTGGCGAATGGGTGGAAATCACCGTCAGCGATAATGGCGCCGGAATGCCCGATAAAATCAAGAACCGAATTTTCGATCCCTTCTTCACCACCAAGGAGGTTGGTAAGGGTACTGGCCAGGGGCTGGCGCTCACCTGGTCAGTGATCGTTGATATACACAACGGTACTCTTGATGTGAAGAGCGAGGAAGGTGTGGGCACAACCTTTACCATTCACCTGCCGATTCTGGAAGCGCAGCCTTCTTAAATAAAAGAGTAAATGGAAGTGTTATGAAAAAATCGATTTTGTTTGTAGATGATGAACAGAGTGTTCTACAAGGCCTGAAACGGTCCCTTCGCGGGCAGCGCAAAGAGTGGGATATGGTATTTTCAAATGACGGCAAGGAAGCGTTGAATTTAGCGAATGAAATAAAGTTTGATGCCATAGTGACTGATATGCGAATGCCAGAAATGGATGGGGCGCAACTCCTTGAGATATTGGCAACAGATCATCCCGAATCAATTCGCATTATTCTTTCGGGGCATTCCGATGAGGCTATGATCTTAAGGTCTACCGAGACGGCCCATCAATTCCTGACAAAGCCCTGTGATGCCGCCACCTTGAAAGATACATTGATCCGCGCTTTTGAACTCAAAAACTTTTTAGGGGATGGGAAGCTTCAGTCCCTAATGAACGGCTTAATGCATTTGCCCAGTCTGCCGCAAGCATACCTGGAAATAACGAACAAGTTGAGTTCCTCCAAGGTTTCTGTCCAGGAGATCGGGGAGACCATAAGTACTGATCCGGCCATGACGGCAAAGATTCTGCAAATGGTAAATTCTGCATTCTTCGGTCTTGGTCGACATGTTTCAGATACTAAAGAAGCCGTCACGCTGCTCGGCCTTGACACCCTCAAAGCACTGGTTTTTACTGTCGGTGTCTTTTCTCAGTTCGATAAAAACCGGAACAAGGATAATGATTTTTCCATTGACGCACTGTTAAATCACAGCCTGGCTGTAGCCCGATTGGCAGAACGTATTGCCCAGGCTGAAGGAGTAGGCAAGGCGATGTCTGATGACTGTTTCCTGGCGGGCATACTGCACCATATCGGTCTTCTTATCCTTGAACAGAACAGGTCTGAAGATTATGCAAAGGTCAGATCGTTGGTAAGGGAACAGGGGATGACTCCAGGTCTGGCGGAACATGAAATATTTGGTGCTACCCAGGAAGCAATCGGGGCGTATTTATTGGGGCTCTGGGCACTGCCAGATCGGGTTGTAGAAGCGGTCGCCTTTCATCATCACCCGGCACTTTCCCATTGCCAACAGTTTTCTCCGCTAACTGCGGTACATGTTGCCGATGCACTCGTTGGTCGGTCCAAACTCTGCGAGGGTGTATTTCCTTCAGATGCCATGGATGTAGACCACGAGTTTCTAAGCCAAGCAGGATTGTCTGATCGACTGGAAACATGGATAAAACTCCAGGATGAGGAAACTGAGGCATGAGCGAAAAAATTCTATTCGTCGATGATGAACCCAATGTCCTTAATGCCTACAAACGTCAGTTTCGTAAACAGTTTTTAATCATCACCGCATCCAGCGGACGAGAAGGACTGGAGGTAATTGAAAAGGAGGGACCATTCTCTGTCGTGGTGGCAGACATGCAGATGCCGAAAATGGATGGCATCACCTTTCTCAAAAAGGTTCAGCAAAAAGCACCTAACAGTGTACGACTTATGCTCACCGGAAATGCGGACCAGCAGACCGCTATCGAAGCAGTCAATGAAGGTAATGTTTTCCGCTTCTTGACTAAGCCCTGCCCATCCGAACTGCTGGGCAAGACGCTTGAATCGGCATTGGAACAGAACAAATTGATTCATGCGCGTGAAGCATTGGCAGAAAATGAGAAAAAGCTTCGTGAGGCCAATGAAAAATTGGCCCAGGCAAATCAAGACCTGGAACAGCTTGCACGTAATGACGGCTTAACCGGCATCTATAATCGCCGCCATTTTGATGAAACCCTGCAGGCTGAGTTACACCGTCATGCCCGTATAGAACAACCCTTATCACTCATTCTGGCGGACATTGATTTCTTTAAACTTTATAACGACCAGTATGGTCATCAGGGTGGTGATGACTGTTTAAAACAGGTTGCTAAAACCATAAATAAAAACTTTAATCGCGCAGGTGACATGGTCGCTAGATATGGGGGAGAAGAGTTCGCCATTATCGTTCCTAACTTGAATGCAGAATTAGCCTACAATGTGGCTGATAGAATGAGACAAGCAGTTGAATCAAAAGCACTGCCTCACAGTCAGTCTAAAGTCTCTGATGTAGTCACCCTCAGTGTCGGTGTCAGCACCATTATCCCCAACAAAACATCATCACCGGAAGAACTAATCAAACAAGCCGACAAGGCACTTTACCTGGCCAAGTCAAAGGGTCGGAATAATGTGAAATGCGATACTGAATAAGAGGTGATGACGCCACTCCATGTAAATGGTGTTTCAGGATGAAAACCCAAAGAGAAGGGATAGAAACATGAATGACAAAATTCTGTTTGTTGATGACGATCACAATATTCTGGCCGCTATACAACGCCAATTGCATAAGCAATATCAAGTGGTTTGTGCATCTAGCGGACAAGATGGTTTAGACGTTATTGAAAAGGAGGGCCCATTCTCCATTGTGGTAGCAGACATGCAAATGCCGAAGATGAATGGCATCACATTTCTAAAAAAAGTTAAGGAGATCACGCCGGACAGTGTACGCCTTATGCTCACCGGAAATGCGGATCAACAGACCGCCATTGATGCTGTGAATGAAGGCAATGTTTTCCGTTTTATGAATAAACCTTGTCGACCGGAACAGCTTATCAGCGCTCTTGATGCTGCACTGAATCAGTATCGATTAATACATGCAGAACGCGATCTCTTACAAGGGACGGTAATGGGTTCCATCAAACTATTGGTCGATATATTATCGATTGCAGCTCCCACAATTTCGGGTGGTGATATGGCCATACAAAAAACTTCAACGGAGGTACTTAGAGCACTAAAAGTTGAAAACACCTGGGACATGAATATGGCCACCATGCTCTCACACATATCTTACATCACCTTACCACAAGAGATACTTGCGAAGATTCAATCTGCTGAGAACTTATCCCCGGGGGAACAGCGAATGGTTGACCATATGCCACAGACAGGCCATAAGCTGCTTGCTCATATTCCACGGCTTAAAAAAGTCGCGAACATTGTTCTATATCAGGAAAAGAATTTTGATGGCTCCGGATTCCCATCTGATTCGGTGTCTGGAGAGGACATCCCCATTGAGAGTCGGATTCTCAAAGTTCTACACGAACTCAAAAACCTGGAAAAATCGAAAATGATTAAAGCCGATCAGGCCCTGGAACTAATGCAGGAAAACATTCATCGTTATGACCCGCAGGTGTTGAAGACTGTCGCCTGGTTTTTTTCAGCTGAAGAAGACGAGATCACTCAATTATCTCACAAGGCTGTAACTGTTAACGAGTTACAGCCAGATCAAATACTAGCCTCGAATGTGGAAACCGAAAATGGCCTATTGCTATATGCCGCTGGCTACAAACTATCTGAAGCGATTGTAGAGAGGCTGATCAACTATCACCAGTTCCAAAAAATAAAAGAGCCGATCAAAGTATCAGTCCCGGTAGATTAAAAGCATTGAATTAGCAGACTTAAACCACAATTTAGCCGCCATGATCTCGCATAATTGATTCTTGACCGATGACATAAACAATTCGACTGTTCTGTAAGGAGGTATTTATGCACAAAATAATGATTGTCGACGATGAGGTGAATGCTCTCAACTCACTAAAGCGCATGCTTTCCAGGATGGATGATTGGGATATTGTGACATACAGCGATCCTCATGAGGCACTTAAGATTGCCAACACCTCCCATTTCGATCTTTTTATTTCCGACTATCGTATGCCCGACATGAACGGTGTCGAGTTTCTGGTTTTCACCAAACAGCATAACCCTCATTCCATGCGCTTGATTTTAAGTGGAGCAACCGACTTCAGCGGCCTGGTCAATGCAATCAACCAGGCCCAGATCTATCGTTTCATCGACAAACCAGTGAATACCCAGGAGTTAAAATTAATTATTAAACAGGCTCTACAGTTTTACGATCTTGCGGATGAGAATAGATGCCTTTCTGAGCAGGTTCGAAAACAACAAAATGAATTGTACCGAAGAGAGTCAGCACTGAAAAAACTCGCCGAGGAACATCCTTCCATTGCCCAGATAAGCTGGGGCCCTGATGGTTCCATTATCCTGGATGAGGAAGATACTCCATGAAGGAACAAACATAGTTTCAGGCAAAGATTAAAACTGGAAATAAAATCCAGCAGCAAGGAAGCAAGCGAGTAAATTAACCACTACAACCTGGGATTCGGGGTCCCTGCACTTTTAACTTGCTGTTGTCTTCCCATACAAATCATGTTCATCGGCGGCGCTAATTTCCACCTCGACAAAATCCCCTGCCTCCAGCTCTCTATCCGTTTGCACGAATATCAAGCCATCTACTTCTGGGGCCTCGGCGGCGCTGCGGGCAACAACTCCATCCTCCAGTATCTCATCCACCAAGACCGTGCAGGTTTTACCGACACGGTCTTGCAGTTTATCGGCGCTGATAGCCGTTTGTAGTTCCATGAAGCGTTCCAGCCGTTCTTCTTTGATATCTTCCGGTACATGGTTGGGTAAGTCATTGGCGGGGGCACCGGTTACATCGGAATAACTAAAAGCGCCAACGCGATCCAGGCGGGCTTCTTCAATAAACGCCAACAGTTGTTCGAAGTCCTGCTCGGTCTCGCCGGGGAAGCCGGTGATAAAGGTGGAACGCAGGGTCAGATCCGGACAGTCCTGTCGCCACTTTTCAATCCGCTTGAGCATATTCTCGCTGTTGGCCGGACGGCGCATGGCCCTGAGTACCGTGGGGCTGGCATGCTGCAGGGGTACGTCCAGATAGGGCAGGATAATGCCTTCGGCCATCAGGGGAAGAAGTTCATCCACATGAGGGTAAGGGTAGATGTAGTGCAGGCGCACCCAGGCACCCAGACTGCCCATGGCCCTCGCCAGATCGGTAATGCGCGTCTTCAGTGGTCGTCCACCCCAGAAACCAGTACGGTATTTCACATCCACCCCATAGGCAGCGGTATCCTGAGAGACCACCAGTAGTTCTTTGACTCCGGCACTGACCAGACTCTCGGCCTCGGTCATTACATCACTTACCAGGCGGCTCACCAGCTTGCCGCGCATGGAGGGAATGATGCAAAAGCTGCAACTCTGGTTACAGCCTTCGGCAATCTTCACATAGGCATAGTGGCGAGGCGTGAGCTTGATGCCACCGGGAGGCACCAGATCCGTATAGGGGTCATGTTGTGGTGGCAGCTGTTCGTGCACCACCGACATCACCTCCTCAATGGCATCGGGTCCGGTCACTGCCAACACCTGGGGATGGGCGCTCTGCACCACGCCCTCCCTGGCGCCGAGACAACCGGTGACGATCACCTTGCCATTCTCGGCCAGGGCCTCACCGATGGTATCCAGTGACTCTTCCACCGCCTCGTCGATGAAACCACAGGTATTAACCACCACCAGATCCGCATCATCGTAACTGGGGCTGATTTCATAACCTTCGGCACGAAGGCGGGTGAGGATGCGTTCTGAATCAACCGTTGCCTTGGGGCAACCGAGACTGACAAAACCTACCTTGGGTATTGGTTTACTCATTGAATGTTATCGGCAGAAAAAATGGGGGTATATGGTAACCCTTGTCACCAACCAAGAGAACCTCAGCGATAAAAATATCGGGGAGCCTCTGAATAATCCTGTAGCATCCCTAGCTCACAGACAAAAAAAAACCGCTTCTCTAATCAAGAAACGGCTCTTGGGCCACCAAGGAACTCCTGCTCCGATAAAACAGGGATTTTAAATTTTAACTACATTAATTCCGACCATGCCAAATTTATCATGGTTAACCATAACACCACCCAAACAGGACTTTACACTATATCGATGCTTCCGCAGCGAGTACCATAAGTGTAGGTAAACTTGCACGTAAGTCCAGGCATTTACCACATGCCATGTCCAAAACGGGTTGTATTGATTCCAGCTTCTGCCCTTCC
>DAOWII010000117.1 GCA_030640985.1 Chromatiales bacterium | reverse complement strand
GACAAAAATAATCATGATGCCTCAAATATCACTCTAGAGATTACTGAGGGCTATGCTATTGAGGAAACAACCCAGCTTGAGACTCTAAACCGCCTTAGAATCCATGGATTTAACCTGGCACTTGATGATTACGGCACTGGCTTTACCAACATACAGCAATTAAAAAACCTACCCTACACAGAGATTAAAATTGATCGAAGTCTGATCTATGGAATTAATCATGACAAGCTATCACAAGTGGTCACCAATGGCCTGTTCGATATATTTAGCGAATTACAGGTAGATGTTGTTGCCGAAGGTATAGAGACTGAAGAAGATCTGAACTACCTAAACAATTTACCAGTCCCTGTTCATTTGCAAGGATATATTATATCCAAGCCAAAACCTTTGGATAATATCATTCGCTGGCATCACGGCCTGAAAAGGATCTTGGAAAGTACTGCACCATTAAAAAAGCCCGGCAAAGCCAGGCTATAAACAAACAACATTTATAATTGTTATAACTACTTACTACTTCTCTTGAGCCTTACTACCAAGTACAACAAAAATTATTAAAAAATAAACGCCGTCTAACCAGGCGGAATTACCAGCACTTCACCCACTCTAAGTTTATCGCCTCTTATGTTGTTGAATTCACGTAATGCACTCAGGTTGGTGCTGTAATTACGCGCAATGATGGTTAAGGTCTCGCCACGAGCGATTACGTGTTTACGATTGACCATTGCCAATACTGTGCCTGGCGGTGGATTATCACGGAAATAAGTCTTCACACCCTTTGCGATAGCATCAGCCAATGCATTTTGATGGGTTGCCGTACGTAGTTTTCGCTCTTCTGCAGGATTTGAGATAAAAGCGGTTTCAACCAGGATGGAGGGAATATCCGGCGACTTCAATACTCGAAAACCCGCTTGTTCCACCCGGGACTTGTGTACCTTACCAACCCGTTTCAAGCCCTTCAGTACATTTGCACCTACATCCATACTGGCTTCGTTGGTTGCGGTTTGAGACAGATCCAGCAGCACCGATTTCAATAAATCATCTTTGTCATCCAGGCTGACTCCGCCGATTAAATCTGCAGCATTCTCTTTTTCTGCAATCAATTGTGCATGTTCACTGGAAGCGCCACTTTGGGAAAGAGTAAAAACTGACGAACCACGCGCACGAGGATTGTGAAAGGCATCGGCATGAATAGAGACAAACATATCGGCACGAGAGTTACGGGCCTTTTTCACCCGGTCTTTTAAACCCACATAATAATCGCCATCACGAATCAACACCGCCCGCATGCCCGGCTCCTTATCGATCAAACGCTTGAGCTTATGGGCAATGGACAGCACGATGGTTTTCTCTTTGAGCCCGCTTGGTCCGGAGGCACCGGGATCTTCGCCACCATGACCGGCATCAACGGCAATCACCACATCTCGGTGATCTTTGTTAGAGATGGACTTTGTAATCCTGTTTTCGGCTCTGGCTTTGCCCTTTCTGATTTCCTGACTGAGATCGATCACCAGACGGTGACCGTATTCCTTGTTGGGGCGCAGGACAAAACTTTTTGGCCGGACTTGTTTTCTGAGATCCAGCACCACCCGTAAATCACCTCCATTACGAGGTGCGGAACGAATGCTTTTGATCAGACTTTTGGCATATTCGAGCTTACTGAGGTTTTCAATCAGACGAGTATTCTTGATGTCGATAACAACCCTGTTCGGACCCTCCAGAGTAAAAAGTGCGTGCTCAACGGGGCCAGTAATATCGAATACCAGACGAGTATTATCTGGAGCTGGCCACATACGCACGCCATTCACCTCTACCTGTGCCCAGGCAGTGAATGGTAATAACAGCAGCAATATCAGGAGACGTTGCATCAACTTCATGTCATGTTCCCGGTCTCTTATCGTTAAGTCGCCAAGGTTTACCCCGTTATCGGGACTTGCCCACTATCGGGATAAATCCCGTCACCGGGAACTTTCACCCCGGATGACCCCTTAAAATCCTCTATAGGTTAGATAATATCCTTATATAATATAAAGATACAACAACTTCCTATATAAAAATCTAGCTTATTAACGTAACTTATAACCAAGAAAGAATAAAATCAAGTTTTTTTCTGATCAATTTCTTGTTCGAAATGGGCCAGAATGGCCTGACCTACCTCGGTTTTAGGGTGCAGGTGCACATCACGGCCGTCATCCTGATAATCGATATTCAGCACCAGGTCCGCCTCTGGCAGGAAACCAATGCCCTGCCCCGGCCATTCCACCAGAGATAAAGCAACACCATCGAAGTAATCTCTTATCCCCAAATACTCGAGTTCCTCAGGCTCTCCCAGACGATAGAGATCAAAGTGATATACTCGCTGCGGGCCCACATCATAAGACTCTACCAGGGTATAGGTGGGACTACGTACCGGACCACAATGGCCCAGGGCATGGAGAAATCCCCTGGCCAGGGTAGTTTTACCGGCACCTAGCTGGCCATGAAGGAAAATGACTGCTCCGGGTGAAATACAGGCAGCCAAACGTGCGCCCAGAGCCTCCATAGCAGCGGTATCGGCAATGAACAGTTTCAGAGGTGCTGCGGACATCAGGAGATGGGATTGGCCAGTTTCCTTAGCCAGGGCATGAGATCCGACGCCAACAGGCCCCGCTCACCATCCCGGGCGGCTTCATCGGCAGCGGCCGCATGCAGGCAAACACCGAGACGAGCGGCATCGGCCAGAGAAAAACCCTGGGCAATGAGGCCTGCGATGATCCCGGTAAGGGCATCGCCCATACCACCAATGGCCATACCAGGATTGCCTTCACTACACAGGGACAGAGAAGCTTCATTATCCAGTATCAGGCTACCGGCCCCTTTCAGTACACAGACCCCGCCATAACTGGCTTGCAGGGCGGCCAGTGCAGAAAAACGATCCTGTTGAATGTCCTCATTACTACAACCCAGCAGCCTTGCCGCCTCACCGGGGTGGGGAGTTAGTACCCACTGTTCCCGTCGAGCAGGTTCAGTAGCCAACAGGTTGAGGGCATCGGCATCCAGTACCAGGGGTTTATGGCAATCGAGAATACGAGATAACATAGCCTGTCCCCAGGGTCCCTGACCGAGGCCGGGGCCAATGGCGACCACTGTCGCCCGCTCCAACAGGCGATTAAGCTCGCCTATATCTTCTACGCCATGACACATCAACTCCGGACGGGAAACGCCCAGCAATGCCGCATGACTGGCCCGGGTTGCAATGCTGACCAGACCCGCTCCGACTCGTGCCGCCGCCTCCCCGGCCATACGTGCCGCGCCCGCCATGCCCTGCTCGCCACCGATAATCAGTACATGACCAAAGTCGCCTTTGTGGGCAGTACGGGAGCGGGGCTTCAAGCACTCGGACAGTAAACAACGATCAATGCGCTGTGCCGAAGGAGTAAGTGAGTCATAGACCTGAGCGGGAACATCCAAGTCATCAAACCGCAGCCCACCACAATACTCAGGGCCATCAGCAGTAAACAACCCCCGCTTAAGTCCGATAAAGCTGATGGTAATATCGGCCTTGACCGCCGCACCCAGCACCCGACCACTGTCAGCGTCCAGGCCGGAAGGGATATCCAGAGACAGCACTGGACAATCAGCCCCATTGACCGCCTCGATAACTTGACGAAACGCGCCCTGCACTTCTTTATCCAGGCCAGTTCCCAACAAACCATCCACTATCAATTCGTAATCATCCAGCGCCTGGTTCTCGTATGCCAGCATGGACACACCCGCCTTACGAGCTGCATCCGCCGCCTTTCGTGCATCCCCTGCAAGTTGCGCAGGGTCGCCGAGGAAAAACAGCTGCACACTTAGCTCGGCCTCATGAGCCAGTCGCGCTACCACGTAGCCGTCGCCGCCATTATTGCCCGACCCACACACTACGGCCAGGGAACGAGCCTGAGGCCAATGTTCACACAAGGTCGCAAACGCCGCCTGTCCGGCACGGCTCATCAAGGTAAAACCGGGTATTTTATGTTCTTCGATAGCGCAACGATCCAGCTCGCGCACCTGCTCACTTCGATAAAGGGTATAGGGTAATGCGTTCATGAGAGGTATCATACCGGCTATGACTTCTTTACAGAACCATTTCGTGAAGGACAGCAACCCCGATACACTCTATCAACTGGTGTCGGATATCTCCCGCTGGGGTAAAGAACTGGGCTTCCAGCAGGTCGGTATTACTGACACAAATCTTGCTGCAGCCGAAATTCAATTGCTTGACTGGTTACAATCGGGTTTCCATGGCGAAATGGGATATATGGAACGGCATGGCAGCAAACGCAGCCGACCTGCCGAACTGGAGCCAGGCTCTATTCGGGTTATCTCGGTGCGCATGGATTACCTTCCGGAACCCAGTGCCAACCCATTAGCAGTATTAGGGAACCCGGCATTGGGATATGTCTCCCGTTATGCGTTAGGCCGCGACTATCACAAGGTGGTACGCAAACGACTACAACAACTGGCGGATCATATTACCGCCGCCGTGGGCGATTTCGGCTACCGGGTATTTGTTGACTCTGCACCGGTGCTGGAAAAACCGCTGGCAGAAAAGGCAGGGCTTGGCTGGATAGGTAAACACTCCAACCTGTTGCATGAACGCACCGGCTCCTGGTTCTTCCTGGGGGAAATCTACACCGATCTACCACTGCCCATAGACACACCCGCAGAAAACCACTGCGGCAGCTGTCAAAGCTGTATCGATATTTGCCCAACCCAGGCCATTGTGGCCCCTTATAAAGTAGATGCACGCCGCTGTATTTCCTACCTGACCATCGAATTAAAAACAGCGATTCCTGAAGAATTCAGACCCTTATTGGGGAATCGTATCTACGGCTGCGATGATTGCCAGTTGGTTTGCCCATGGAACAAGTTTGCTGCACCTACAGATGAAACCGACTTTTTACCCCGAGGTGATCTGGATGCACCCACACTGATAGAATTATTTGCCTGGAGCGAGGAACATTTTTTAAAATATACGGAAGGCTCACCCATCAGACGCATTGGCCACCATCGCTGGTTACGAAATATTGCTGTAGCTCTGGGTAATGCACCCACCAGCCCGGAGGTTGTGCTTGCCCTGAAATCACACCAGGAACACCCCGAATCTCTGGTGCGTGAACACGTCATCTGGGCACTCACGCAACATACATAAAATGAAAAAAAGGAAGTTATGGCCAAAATACTTGCCGTAGGTAATGCAACCCTCGATATCATCAATATTGTTGAACACTACCCCAAAGAAGATGAAGAGATTCGCGCTAAATCCCAACAAATTCGCCGTGGAGGGAATGCCGGTAATACCCTTGCCGTATTAAGCCAACTGGGACATCAATGCACCTGGGCTGGCACTTTGGCAGATGAGCCTGACGCCCGGTTAATTCTGGACGATTTTCATCGTCATAAGATCAACACCAGCCTGGTATTTACTGCCCCCCAGGGAAAAGTACCCACTTCATATGTATCACTAAACCATCAAACCGGTTCCCGCACCATTGTGCATTACCGTGACCTACCCGAATATGACTTCAGTAATTTTCAAACTATTCAGTTATCAGATTTTGACTGGGTGCATTTTGAAGGACGTAATATTGGCCAGACACGGCAAATGATGAACCATCTAAAACAGCATTACCCCAACCTGCCCTGCTCTCTGGAGGTGGAAAAACCACGTGCAGACATTGAACTGCTGTTCGACTTTGCCGACTTGCTGTCATTTTCCAGAGTATATGTTAATCACCTGGGATTTGATCAGGCCGAACCTTTCCTGCGCAAACAACACGATTGCACCCCCCATGCAAATCTGACCTGTGGCTGGGGCAAGGATGGAGCCTACGCAATGAGCCGCAATGGCAGCTTCCTGTACAGTCCTGCCTTTGTTCCGGCGCGCACAATCGATACTCTAGGTGCGGGGGATGTTTTTACTGCCGGCATTATTCATCAGCTAGGGCAAAACAGCAGTCTCACTGTCGCTCTCAATGAAGCGGCAAATCTGGCGGGGAAGAAATGTGGCCAATATGGCCTGGATAATTTGTGTTAGGGGAAGCCTCTGATTATCAGAGGAATTAAGCACGACGATTCAGTAAGGTTCCGAGCATTTCATCAACAGTACTAATCACTTTAACACTGGCCTCTACCTGCAGACGATTAAGCTTGGTATAAACCAGAGGTTCAATCACTGAACGCTCCCCGGTCATAGTTTTTTCACTGGCAATTTCTGCCGCGTTATGCGCCAGGCCATTCATGCCTTTATGGATTCCACTTACACCATAAGCGAGTGCTGATTTAATTTCCACGGGACACCTTGGGTTACAAACTTGGGTTACAAACTTAAGTTACATTCATCTAAAACAGTCTACTCAACTTAGCGTCCTGTATAAGCGATACTTGAGGCTGACAGTCTTACTTCCACAGTTCACGTAAACGCTCCCTGTTCATCATCAACCACTGCATCGCCATTATGGGGATGGCTGAGTTGATATGCCCCTGATTCAGCATTTGTACCGCTTCATCATAAGGAACGCTAAAAACCCGTATATCTTCATGTTCTTCCGACAAACCATGAATACCATTCACCCCCGTAGCATCAACCTTTCCACAGAACAACTCGACCGTCTCCGATGTTCCCCCAGGACTGACAAAATAGCGACAGATCTGCTCCAGTGCCAGGATCTCACAACCCGCCTCCTCAGTACTTTCACGCCGCGCCACCTGGTCGGCGGTCTCTCCCTCGTCAATAACGCCAGCCACAAATTCCAATAACCAGGCACCTTCCGTAGCCTCAAGAGCACCAATACGAAACTGCTCAATAAAAACCACCCTGTCCTGAACTGGATCATAAGGTAATAATGCCGCGGCATGACCTCGCTCAAATAGTTCACGAGTAAAGACATCACTCATTTCTCCACAGAACAAACGGTGGCGTAGATGATATTCCTCCAGACGAAAGAAACCATCATGTTTTACCTGCTTTTTAATAACCTCAACCGTGGCATCACTAATGCCGGAATAAGGACTCAAGCGACTTTCCTGATTAGAAGTTTTTTGACTCATATGCTCTTACCATGCCGGGAAATCTATAAACAAACGGTATTGTACGTCTCGAAACAACATAACAAACGGCTCGACTTCGTGATAGGATAATTTTCAAATTCACTCTACACAGCTCGATATCGAAAGCATGCAAAACACAACTACATATCAAAACAGTACAACACTCTAATTACTGGTGTCATTCTCGCGGTGAATATACTACGGCTATCATAAGAAAAGGCCTGTTAGCCCAGACAGCACTTTAACTACGAGCAAACAATTTAGGGGATCTGCATGAGTCATGAACATCAGACATTAATACTGGGTTTCGTCGCCTACAGCGGTACAGGCAAAACCACGCTGCTAGAAAAGCTGATCCCGCTGCTGACAGCAAAAGGTTTGCGTGTGGGTCTGATTAAACACTGTCATCACGATTTTGATATTGACATACCAGGCAAGGACAGTTATCGACTACGCAAGGCTGGCGCCCAACAAGTGATGGTAGCATCAGCTAAACGCTGGGCACTAATAACGGAACAACCAGAGGTGCAGCCCGAACCCGTATTGCACGAGCTCTTGCACCAGATGGAACAAGACCAGTTAAACATCATCCTGGTGGAGGGTTTCAAACATGAATCGTTCCCCAAGATCGAATTACATCGCCAGGCCCTGGCCAAACCCTTTCTCTTCACTAACGATGACACAATAATTGCCG
>DAOWII010000108.1 GCA_030640985.1 Chromatiales bacterium | reverse complement strand
GCTCATGAAGGTTTGGATTGGTTGGAGTTGCGTCCCAAACAAGCCGATGCCAATTTTGATTACATTCGCCTTGCGCTTAAAAATAATGCGATCCGTGCTATCGAAACTCTTGATGGCCTGGGTCATACCACACGCCTGCTTTTAAGCCACATTAAACGTAACCCAAAGCTGGCCGCTAATAGTTTTAAATTCAGCCCACCAGTCGGAATCGATGTTATTGGTGAAGATGAATAAGGGTTGTTGGCAATAAGCTCATGTCGGGTCAAGCTTTATCTCTTCGTCCTTTAGCGGATCGAATGCGACCCACGACGCTGGCACAGTATTATGGCCAGTCCCATTTGCTGGGTGCCGGCAAGCCACTACGGCTGGCTATCGAGTCAGGCAACCTGCATTCAATGATTTTCTGGGGGCCACCGGGTACCGGGAAAACCACTTTGGCACGGATGATAGCGGGACAGGCTCAGGCACAATTTTTGAGTCTATCCGCAGTACTTTCCGGGGTGAAGGATATTCGTGCCGCAGTGGAACAGGCCCAGCAGGTGCGAGAGCAGGAAGATCGGGGAACGGTTTTGTTTGTCGATGAGGTACATCGTTTCAATAAATCCCAGCAAGATGCCTTCTTGCCTTATGTGGAAGACGGTACCCTTACCTTTATCGGCGCCACTACGGAAAATCCATCCTTTGAGCTGAACAATGCTTTGCTCTCTCGTGCCCGTGTGTATGTGTTGAAAAGTCTGGCCATTGAAGAAATTCGGACCATTATCGATTGTGCTCTGGAAGATAAAGAGTGTGGTCTCGGGGGGCGGGCCATTGAACTGGCCTCTGAGCTACGTGATCAACTGGCCCAGGCCGCCGACGGTGATGCCCGACGGGCTTTGAATTTGCTGGAGATCGCTGCTGATCTGGCCGAGCCAGTAGATGGTAAGGAAGTCATTGGTGAAGCAATTCTGGCCGAAGTGCTCAGTGGTGGTGTGCGTCGTTTCGACAAAGGTGGTGAGGCTTTTTATGATCAGATATCGGCACTACATAAGTCGGTGCGCGGCTCTGATCCCAATGCCGCGCTTTACTGGTTGGTGCGTATGCTCGATGGCGGTTGTGATCCCTTATATGTGGCCCGTCGCATTGTGCGCATGGCCAGCGAAGATATTGGTAATGCCGATCCCCGTGCCCTGCAGTTGGCACTCAATGGCTGGGATGTGCAGACGCGCCTGGGCAGTCCAGAAGGTGAGTTGGCCCTGAGTCAGGCCGTGGTTTATATGGCCTGCGCGGCTAAAAGTAATGCCGTATATATGGCCTACAAAGCGGCATCAGAAGATATTAAACAACACGGCTCACTGGAGGTGCCCGTCCATCTGCGCAACGCGCCCACCAAACTGATGAAAGAGTTGGGCTACGGCAAGGAATACCGTTATGCTCATGATGCACCGGAGGCCTATGTGGCCGGTGAAAACTATTTTCCCGAGGAAATGATGCCGCAACAGTATTACCAGCCGGTACCACGGGGGCTTGAGATTAAAATTAGTGAAAAGCTCGCGCACTTGCGCGAACTGGATCGACTGGCAAAGAGGAAAGACACGTGATACAGACCCTGGCCATTGCCAGTGGCGGGGCTATTGGTGCGCTGCTGCGATTTTGGGTGTCCAATGGAGTGCACGCCGTGATGGGGCGAGACTTTCCCTATGGTACGCTTACGGTGAATGTGCTTGGTTCACTGGCCATGGGCCTATGTTATGTACTATTTCTGGAGCGCATGAGCGCCGGGCCGGAATGGCGCGCCCTGATTATGGTCGGAATCCTCGGTGCGTTTACCACTTTCTCTACCTTTTCTATCGAGACCTTCAACCTGCTTGAAGACGGCGAATTATTTAAGGCCATTGCCAATGTCATGCTCAGTGTGATGGTCTGCATTCTGGCCGCATGGTTGGGCGTGTTGGCAGGAAGGCAATTGTGATGGAGTGCAAATATGAATAACAGTGAAGTTAAAATCGTACGTATTTATCTCAGCGAAGGTCACGCACAACTGGAAAACTTACTCAAGCGCTTGCATGACTGGGAAAAAGTAAGGGGGGTAACCGTCTTTCGGGGTATCGCCGGTTTCGGTGATTCCGGTAAACTGCACACCAGCAAACTTATCGATCTATCACTGGACTTACCAGTGGTTATTGAGTTTTTTGATGAGCCTGCCAAGGTGGAAGCCATTCTGGAGCACCTGGGTGATACCATCAAGGCAGGTCATATGCTGAGCTGGAATGCGACCATTAATGAATAAGTCTTAGAATTGCACTAAACATGAAATTTAAACCAGGAAAGAAAATACATGCTTGACCCTCGACTGTTCCGTACAGAACTGGAAGAAACTGCAACACAACTGGCTCGCCGCGGCTTTAATCTGGACGCCGCTCGCATCGCCCAACTGGAAGCCGAGCGTAAAGAACTGTCGGTTCAGACTCAGAATTTGCAAAAGCAACGTAACGATAGCGCCAAGTCTATTGGTCAGGCCAAGGCAAAAGGTGAAGATGTACAGCCGTTACTGGATGCTGTCTCTAATCTGAAAGCGCAGCTGGAAACAGCCGAGACAAAATTAAAAAACTTGCAAGATGAATTGAACGACATCGTCATGGGCGTCCCCAACCTTCCTCATGACAGCGTACCCGCAGGTAAAACTGAAGACGACAACGAAGAAGTGCGTCGTTGGGGGGAGCCTCGTGAATTCGATTTTGAACCCAAAGACCATGTAGACCTGGGTGAAACCCTGGGGCTGCTGGATTTTGAAACCGCCGCCAAAATCACCGGCTCACGTTTCTCACTGATGAGTGGTCCATTGGCGCGACTGCATCGTGCGCTGACTCAATTCATGCTGGACCTACATAGCGATGAGCATGGCTATACCGAAACCTACGTCCCTTACCTGGTCAACCGTGACAGCCTGCGTGGCACCGGGCAATTGCCAAAATTTGCCGACGATCTTTTTCACATGGATGGGGAGCATGATTACTTCCTGATCCCCACTGCCGAAGTACCGGTAACTAATATCGTGCGCGATGTGATCATTGATGCCAATGACCTGCCGCGTAAATTCGCTGCCCACACGCCATGCTTCCGCAGTGAAGCAGGCTCTTACGGAAAAGACACCCGAGGCATGATCCGTCAACACCAGTTTGAAAAAGTGGAACTGGTGCAAGTGGTGAAACCGGAAGATTCATTCAAGGCCCTGGAAGAACTGACCGGTCATGCAGAAGCCGTGTTACAAAAGCTGGGCTTGCCATATCGTATGGTAACCCTGTGTACCGGTGACCTCGGCTTTTCCTCTACCAAAACGTACGATCTGGAAGTGTGGTTGCCAGGGCAGGGCAAATATCGGGAAATATCATCCTGCAGTAACTTCCTTGATTACCAGGCCCGCCGCATGCAAGCCCGCTGGCGTAACATCGAAACCGGTAAACCGGAACTGGTGCATACCGTTAATGGCTCCGGCCTGGCAGTGGGTCGTACTCTGGTAGCGGTAATGGAAAACTACCAGCAGGCCGATGGCAGCATTGAAATACCAGAAGTTTTACTGCCGTATATGGGTGACATTAATTTAATAGGTGGCTGATGTGTTTTAAAGAACCTATATCTGGTAAAATGTGAAACATTGTATGTTTAAGGTAAATAAGCCTGTCACAATTGGTTGCGATTAACTAATTCAGTGGGTAAGTGGAGATAATTATGAATGAAGTGTACGACCTAAGTAAATTTATGCAGCCAGGAGCCGGGCAGGTTGATATCCTACAAACACTATTTAATTTTGCTATATGTATGGTGATGGCTTTCATTTTGAGGAAGTTCTATATAAATCGATCCTATTCCCTTTCGGGTAAACTGCATATAGGATCAATTCTTCCCATATTATCTGCAGTTGTTTTTACCGTAATCATTGTCGTTAAATCATCGCTTGCACTTTCACTTGGTCTGGTTGGAGCCTTGTCTATTGTTAGATTTAGAACCCCTATTAAAGAGCCTGAGGAACTTGTATACCTGTTTCTGGCTATCGCTATCGGGTTAGGCTATGGCGCAGGTTATACATTGATTACGACTCTGCTTGTTTCTTTGATTCTGATAATTATTTATGTATGGCTATCTAATACGAAATACGCAAATACAAACGAATATAATTTGGTCGTTAATTGGGATAATTCTAAAGTCACATTCGAACAGATTTCTAGTAAAGTTTCCAGTTATGTTGATAGTATGAGTCTTGTAAGGTTGGAAAAGGGTTCAAATGGAAATAGTGCGGTATTAATGGTTTCTCCAAACCAGGATACAAAGCTTGATAGTATTGTCGACGATCTCCAAAAGCTTGATTCAAAACTGCATATCAGTTTTTTTGAAGCCAAGACAAATTGGTGATTATTAGTACATGCTACTCAAACGACGTAAAGGGAATAAGCCGTTAATTATTGGCGGCTTATTTGTACTTGCACTTTCATTTTTAACATATGAACAAAGAGGAGATATTATACAGGAAGATATAAAACAGCGTATCCAGACACTTGATCTCGGTTTTTCATCACCTCAGAGCTACATCTCATTACTACAAAACTTCTCAAAAATTCTCAAATTTAAAATATTGGGTAACGCTGAACGTCCGGAAATGGAACGTATAGATATAGATATTCCACTACTGGAGTATACCAAATTATTAAATGATCGTGATGAGGCCATCAAACAGGAAGTACTCTCTAACCCTAGTGATGTAAAAGCTAAAATCCGGTTTGAAGACAAAGTATATCGAGCGAAAATTAGACTGAAAGGAGATTTACCTGATCATTG
>DAOWII010000166.1 GCA_030640985.1 Chromatiales bacterium | reverse complement strand
GGGTTGTTCCGCTGGTTGGCGGGGGCCGAAGTTGTTAAACACCGACATCAGGATAATTGCAATAACCACCCAAAGAATGATGTTTTTGGTTATATCGTTCAAGGTACGCCTCGTTTATTCAGATAAAATTGTTGTTTGATTCGTCAATCACATGTATCAAACAAAATAAAAATTCGTCGTACTCTAAATTCAAAGTACTAAATTCAAAGTACTAAATTCACGGTACTAATTTCAGGTACTAATTTCAGGTACCAATAGTTTAGCACCTTACTATACATTCACAGGCCGCATCCATAAACCATCATGGAGTATAGATTATCCCCGAAAAGCCCTGCCCAGCATATACACCTCACGGGAACGTGGCCGGGATGCCTCGGGTTTACGCACCACCACTTTATCGAAGCAGGTTCTGAGCTCTTTTAAAAAAGCCTCCGAGCCCTGGCCATGGAACACCTTCACCAGCATATCGCCGCCGGGTTTCAATATTTGACGCGCCAGATCCAGTGTTAGTTCCACCAGATACATGGCCCGCGGGCCATCCACTGATCGCTCACCACTTATATTGGGGGCCATATCTGACATAACAAGGTCTACCTTGTTATCACCCACCTTGGCTAATAACTCTGCCAGCACCTCATCTTCACGGAAGTCACCGAGAATAATATCCACATCGGGCAAGGGGTCCATGGGCAGAATATCCAGGGCGATCACCCGCCCGTCCTTCTGGGCCTTGGCATTCGTAGTGACAATATCAGCCGCCACCTGACACCAGCTACCGGGAGCGGCACCCAAATCAATCACCGTCATACCCGGCTTTAGCAACTGATCCTTTTTATTGATTTCCAGTAACTTGTAAACGGCACGGGAGCGATAGCCCTCCTGCTGGGCTCGCTTGACGTAGACATCATCAAAATGTTCCTTTAACCAGGTCTGACTGGTTTTACTTCGGGCCATAATATCTACCTTTATTACCCTGCTATTCTCTCTGATTCATCCAGGTGCCTTTTAGCCTCCTGAGCAACAACTCGCCGGACACGAAACACAATCCAGCCCATGGCCACCAGGCCATATAGCAGCAAGTACAAAAAGGCATTATCTGTTAAACGCTCCACTACCATCCAGAATAGCAGTGAAACCACCAGAATCACCCCCAGCTCAAACTTCACCCCATTCATCGGGCTCGCTAAAACAGTGAAGCCTTTGTCTTTAGGGTGTACACTATCCGCCCTTTTTTCCTGTTTGGTCATAAGATTGTTTCTATTGATTGATACAGTTTAACTATTAGCTAAATAAAGAGTCCTGGAATGAACCTGAACGAAAAACAGAAGCGCCACCTGCGCACGCTGGCCCACAACCGCAAACCACTGATCATTGTTGGCGATAAGGGACTGACTGAAAACCTGATAACGGAAACCGACCTTACCCTGGAACACCACGAGCTTATCAAGGTACGCGTCAATGCCGATGACAGGGATTCCCGTGATGCCATGATCAAGGAGCTCTGTGATAAAACCAAAGCGACGCTAATCAAACGCATTGGCCATATTGCAACCCTCTACCGCCCGGCTAAAGAGCCTGTCATCAAATTTCCTTAGTCAGAGGCTTCCACGGTTTTTTTGTTTAGGCCCGACTTTTGATAAGCAGAGAAAACGACCAACCCCAGCCCACACAAACTAATCACCAAATAGATAGCGGAAGAAATACCATGCAGTCGACCAAATTGCTGGTGCTGCAAACTTCCAAACACCATCCCCTGTGCCTTAATTTCGGCCATCATCGGTTGTATCCAGAAAGTGAGTATTGCGACCAGCAACAGCATCACGGCCAGCAAGATCACACGCCAGTCAGGGCGCCAGCGATTGGCATACAAACTACTGATGAGTAAGGTGCTGCCACATACCAGTCCGAGATAATTCACCGTCATCAACATTTTGCCGGCCAGCATCCCCGCCATCACGCGATCATCCAGGGTGGCAAACAGTATCGGCAACACCAGATAACCCACGGACCAGAGCGCACCGACCCACAAAGTCGTTAACAGGCGTTCAGCAATAGAAGTGAAATGCATAATGAATAGATAAAAACTTAATGCGCATTGAGCGTAGAGATGAGAAGAGAAATGAGCGATGCGTGATTAGTCGTAACGGACCGCAACGATCTCATACTCATGCTCACCACCGGGGGTTTGCACCAGGGCAACATCGTCGATCTCTTTACCAATCAGGGCACGGGCGACAGGAGAGTTAACCGAGATCTTACTCACCTTGATATCCGCCTCATCATCACCGACGATCTGATACGTCACCTCTTTACCCGACTCAGATTCAACCAGTTCCACGGTGGCGCCAAACACGACTTTATCGCCAACATTGAGTGATTTAGGATCGATGATCTGCGCATTAGAAAGCTTGCCTTCCAGCTCCTGAATACGGCCTTCAATGAAACCCTGCTGCTCACGGGCGGCATGGTATTCGGCATCCTCTTTCAGGTCACCGTGTTCACGGGCCACGGCAATATCCTTAACGACTTTAGGTCG
>DAOWII010000050.1 GCA_030640985.1 Chromatiales bacterium | reverse complement strand
TTGTAACTCACGAGCACATACCCTTCGGTGACTTGTACTCCCTGGCAAGACGCTTTTCAATTTTTAGTTTTTCTTTTGGATTTCGTTCCAAAGCATAAGCACGTAGCCAGTATTTTTCTGCTTGCTCGCACTGTTTTAATTTCTCGTATGAGAGAGCTATATTCCAGTGATAAGATGGATTTTTCTCAAGTTTAAGCGCTCGTTTAAAGTACTCAATAGAATCTTTATGTTTATTGAGCCGAGCCATTACAACTCCCAAGTTTGACAGCGCAGGGGCGTTGTCAGGACTTAACAATAACGAATATTCTGTTGCCGCTCTGCCACGCCCAATGTCACCCTCACCAAGAAGCGCATAGCCATAGTTCTCCCATAAACGACTTGATGTGGGCGCATTGTCCAGTGCACTTTCATATAATGTTAGATCCGATTCCCAATCAGGAACCCTCTGCATCGTGACGGACAATGAATAGAGCATAAATAAAATTACCAGCCCGCTTAATGCACCAGCCAATTTTATGTTGTAGTTATATGCTGCAGCCAGAACCAGCGCCAATAGAATAGCCAACCCAACCAGGGGCAAATACATCCTATGCTCAAATACCATTTCCAGTGGTATGACACTACTTTCAATGACCAGCGTGCCAGGCACCCATAACAACGCGAAGCCCAGGATTCGATGTTGTTTTCGAAACAACAGGTAGATACCCAGGACTGTCCAACATAGCAACACAGCTAAGGCGGAAAGTGTAGAGACAGGTGACAATATTCCTGTAGAAATACTAAAGTCATGCTCTATTGAGAAGTGTTCAGGTGAAGGCCAACCCACCTGGCTTAGGTAAAACAGAATCACACGAGGCTGACTAAGCAAGCGTTCGCTTAAGCTGAAATCCCGCGCCATATACCCTTTAGCTACGATGTGTGATATTGGCCCTGAACCACTAGCAATATCGATCAGAACGTAAGCCAATACCAAAAGCGGAAGGGATAGCAGTAGATAATCCGAAGTATCGTTAACTAATGGCTTCTTATGCCGCAGCACTCCATATTCGGCGATCAATATCAAGGCCGGAGTAATCCAGGCAATCTCTTTTGAGATTGCCCCACAGACCAGGGCGATAACTGAAAATAGATACCACCGATATTTCTTGTCCACTACCAGCCTGGCCTTGATATAGCACCAGACAGAAAGCAAGGAGAACAGCACTGCCATAATGGCCATTCGCTGCACCACATAAGTAACAGTTTGCACCTGTATGGGGTGCACTGCCCAAACAGCAGCGACCAACCATGCAAACCCAAGAGCATATCGCGCTGGAATGTTGGTTTGTTTTAACAAGGTATGGATAAACAGCATTACCAGCAGTGCGGTGATGCCATGCAGAAATATATTAGTCCATTGAAACGGAGCCGGGCTGCCATCACCCCGCCACCAATCAAAGGCAAAAGTTACGCTGGGCAGTGGCCTGCTCGACAAAGCCGGGTTCTTACCGGCCTTATACAAACCCGCTATCGAAAACTCCTCCAAATGCACCGGAGGATAATTAACGATATTCAACAGATCATCAAAGTGGAAACCATTCCCTGGTGCATCCTGATAGGCCATGCCTACCAGGACTAGAAGGGCCAGGGCTGCCAGTAGTCCTGGTCCATATTTCTTTATGTCGGGATTCACTGCTGTTGATGCTTTAGCTTATAGCACCTGCTTTAATATCATAGTGTGCGCGCATTAAGATAAGCCTGTTCCGACACCCCGTGCCACTCTACTACCTGATCACGGAACTTCTTAAATGACTGATATACTTTCTGTGACAGCGGATCTTTGGCTGCCACTTCTGCAACCACTTCATCGGAGATTGAGCGCAGCTGCTTGAGCACTTCATCGGGGAATTTACGTAACTGTACTGAATGTACTTTCACCAGAGTTTCCAGAGCCTGATTATTGCGCGCAGTGAAATCTGCTAGCATATCCTGATTAGCCACACGACTGGCATTAAGTACAATGGCCTGCAGATCTTCCGGCAATGCCTCGAAGGCTTGCTTGTTAACGAAGCTTTCCAGGGTGGTGCCGGGTTCATGCCAACCGGGGTAATAGTAAAATTTAGCCGCTTTGTGCAGACCAAAAGCAAGATCGTTATAAGGACCGACCCATTCAGTAGCATCAATGGCGCCGGATTGAAGTGATGTAAATATCTCACCGCCGGGCAGACTCACCGGTGTTCCGCCCAAACGACTGAGCACTTCGCCCCCCAGTCCAGGAATACGCATTTTCAAGCCCTTGAGATCGGCCAATGAATTAATTTCCTTGTTAAACCAGCCACCCATCTGTACTCCAGTATTTCCAGCTGCCGTAGGCACCAGTCCGAAGGGCGCATACACTTCTTGCCATAACGCCATGCCGCCACCCTGATATAACCAGGCATTCATTTCCTGTGCGGTGAGACCAAAGGGAACCGCGGCAAAAAACTGTGCCGCTTCACTTTTACCTTTCCAGTAATAAGAGGCACCATGACCCATTTCAGCAGTACCTCGTGAGACTGCATCAAAGATCTCGAAAGGAGGCACCAGCTCTTTTGCGCCGTACACTTTCACCTGGATGCGGCCACCGCTCATTTCCGTGATCAATTCAGCCAGCTTATTGGCACCGGTACCCATTCCGGGGAAATTCTTGGGCCAGGTGGTCACCATTTTCCAGTGAACGGTTTCAAATTCTTTCACCGTGCTCATAGCGGTCTCTTCCTGCTTACCACAACCAACCAGGACACCACTAACAACAAAAACACCTATAAGAATTTTATTTATGACATTACGATACTTCATTTTTTATTCTCTCCGTAAAGATATTATCTTTGCGCAATTATGTCCTGCATGGGGGTTCCTACATAATACCTTCACGCTATTTGCAAATTAGCATAGGCCAGTACCAGCCATTTCCTGCCGGTACTCTCAAAATTTACCTGGACCCGGGCTTGTGCACCCTGTCCTTCACAGTTCGTTACAATGCCGTTGCCAAATTTAGCATGATGTACAACTTGTCCTAGTCGTAAACCCGAGCCCGTATCTTCCTGGGCAAAGATATCCTGATTAAAGTCATCGCTCTGACTAAAGCGTGGTTGGCTTACCGTACCACGAATACGCAACTCTTCCATATATTCATCCGGGATTTCCTGGATAAAACGCGAGGGTCTTGCACTATTTTCCTGGCCATATAAACGGCGTACTTCGGCGTAACAAATAAACAACTGCTGCATTGCCCTCGTCATGCCCACATAACAAAGTCGCCGCTCCTCTTCCAGCCGCCCCTCTTCTTCCAATGACATTTTATGAGGGAACAGACCTTCCTCAACACCGCAGAGAAATACCACCGGGAATTCCAGGCCTTTGGCGGAGTGCAGGGTCATTAACTGTACACTATCTTCCCACTCACTGGCCTGACTCTCACCCGCCTCCAAAGAGGCATGGGCAAGGAAAGCACTCAGCTCATCCATGCCCTCATGCTCTTCTTCATCAAACTCAAATTCACGGGCAGCGGAAACCAGTTCTTCCAGATTCTCGATACGTGACTGGCCACGCTCGCCCTTTTCTTTTTTAAAGTGCTCAATGAGGCCACTGCCCTGCACCACTGTTTCGGCGATCTCATGTAGTGGCAATTCTTCTGCTGGAGCAAGATCATCGATCAACCTAATGAAGCCTGCCAGGGCATTGCCAGCCCGTGCTGTCAGTGCCTGGTTTTGCAGTAAGGTTTGTGCTGCCTTCCAAAGTGATACACCATCACTTCTGGCTTGCTCACGTACAACTTGTACGGTGCGCTCACCGATGCCTCGTGTGGGTACATTTACCACCCGCTCAAAAGAAGGATCATCATCACGATTTGCGGTTAGTCGTAGATAGGCCAGTGCATCCTTGATTTCAGCACGTTCGAAGAAACGTTGGCCACCATAGATACGGTAGGGCACTCCCGCACGTAACAAGGCCTCCTCCAATACACGGGACTGGGCATTGGAACGATACAATAGTGCGCACTCCTTGCGAGCGCCGCCCTGATCAACCCAATCACTGATCCGGCCCACCACAAAGCGAGCTTCATCCAGCTCATTAAAGGCGCCGTAAAGCCGGATGGGTTCACCCTCTGAATCTTCCGTCCACAGTTCTTTACCCAGGCGGTCAGCATTATGAGCAATCAGTGCATTGGCTGCGGAGAGAATAGTCGAGGTAGAGCGGTAATTCTGCTCCAGCCGTACCAGTTGGACATTATTGTAATCACGCTGAAATTGGTGAATATTTTCAATTTTTGCACCACGCCAGCCATAAATGGACTGATCGTCATCTCCCACTACAAATACACTGCCTGAATCACCTGCGAGCAGACGAATCCAGGCATATTGAATGGTGTTCGTATCCTGAAACTCATCCACCAGAATATGTCTGAAGCGTTGTTGGTAGTGAGACAAAATCGCGGGGTGTTTGAGCCACAGTTCATGGGCACGCAACAACAGCTCAGTGAAGTCCACCTGGCCACTGCGCTGACAGGCCTCTTCATAGGCCTGGTAGATTCTAATTAGTGTCTCTTGATGGGGATCACCGCCGCTATCTATATGCTGCGGTCGCTGCCCCTCGTCCTTGCGGCCATTGATATACCACTGGGCCTGCTTGGCTGGCCAACGCGCCTCATCCAGGGCCAGCTCCTTCAGGACACGCTTGACCACCCGCAGTTGATCCTGACTGTCCATAATCTGGAAGGCCTGGGGCAATCCGGCATCTTGCCAATGAGCCCTCAACAAGCGATGTGCCAGGCTATGAAAGGTCCCCACCCACATACCGCTGGGCGACATCTCTAGCAGGTTTTCAATCCTGCCACGCATCTCGCTGGCGGCCTTGTTGGTGAAGGTCACTGCCAGAATGCCAAATGGTGAAACATGCTCAGCCCGTATTAGCCAGGCAATCCGATGTACCAGCACTCGGGTTTTGCCGCAGCCCGCACCCGCCAGCACCAGCATATTACCTGCAGGTGCAGCAACCGCCTCACGCTGGGCATCATTAAGGGAATCAAGAATATCGGAAACATCCATATCAGGCATTGTAACAAATCGACGGCATGCTAACCGCCATCACAACTCTATGCGATAACTTGAGCTAAACAAAGGGACTCAACAAACGGCTAACAAAAGGGTACACTCTGCTACAAGATCTTACTTATGCGCCATTCATATAAGCAAAGGATAAAACCGTGACTAGAAAAATGATTACTCGAGCCCTGCCTTGCATGTTACTTATCGCAGGCCTGTCCGCCTGCTCCAATCCTATGATACATGATCAAAAGGCACACCCCCTGCTTGAGTCCTTGTCTTTTGAGCTTATTGATACACGCAAGGCTGGTGATAAACATGCACGCTGGGAAGAACGGGATGCACTCTATTTTTATGGAGACAACGATACTCGGCCTGGGAAAATTGACCTGCTAAAACATACCCTTGAGTTTCAACTAGGTGAGCGCCTGTATGATTCAGAAGTAAAGCTTAACCTGTTTGAGATTAGCAACTACTATGGGGCCGTTGAAAATCGCCGTCTTGATTACCAACGTCACCGCCCCGACACTAACTGGATTGAGAGTAAGATCAGCGGAACTGTAGACAATAAGCCATTTGTGTACACCTTACGTCATAACTTCACCAACTATTCAAACTCTCCAACGGCCGCATTTAACAGCTCGGAAATCATGGCCACGGTAGAGGAGGTTGTGTATACCGCAATCAAGGAAGCTGTGGATAAAATTGAAATCCTCTGTAAATGTTGAAGTGACTTTGATTAAATTATTTAAAGACTCCTGAAGCCGCTAAGACTTAATCCCCGGTTGAGAAGAATAATGCGTTAGCCTCCTCGACCAGCCCCACCCACTGTTCAGGGCTTATCACCAAAAGTTCTTTCAAGCTTTCCAGGGACTCACCCAGTGTCTCGTAAAAGCAATCTTCGTTCTGCTTTACCGATATCAATAAATAGTGTGCTAATGAAAGTATGGCAACGTATTGATCTGACTCTATTTCAATCTCCGTTAATAGCGGACGTGAGTGAAATTCTTTTAATAAATCCTGATATTGTTGTGGCAACCGGAAATCATGTGAGGCACGTACTGTCACTTGATCATGTGAAATCCCAAAAACTTCTTTTTCCAGCGCATCAACCGGTTTGCTCTCGCTACTCGCCTGATCCAATAATTGCACGTATTGTTCCGGGAAATTCTCAGCCAGTATCAGCATGCCTATGTCATGAAACAACCCCAGGAATTCCAGATCATCAGCGGCCTTCTGGCAGCACTTCCTCGCAATGAGCTTACACAAAGCCGAGATATCCAGCATATGGGACAGGATGCGTTGACCGACTGTATTTTCTGTCGACAATGCGGAATGAATAGTAGCTGACACAATCGCACCTCGAATACAGCGAATACCTAATAACTGTATAGCAGTATGTACATTACTAATTTCTGCTGTTCGCCTATATAAGGGGGAGTTGGCGTAGCGAATCACTGTGCTGGCTAATAATGGATCTTGCAAAATAACCTGTTCAAGTTCGACTAAATCCGGCTCATCACTGGAAATTATCTGTAGTGCCTTCATCTCCTGTACGGAGACCTTGATCATTTCCAGTTGGTTAATATCAATACCCATTCCACTCCAGTGTTATCTTGTTATATGCAAGGAAACATTCTCATACATGGCTCTATAATGCACGTCACCATAAGATCATTAAAAATTGATCGATTCAAATACAGGCAGCGCACCCGGATCCTCCTGCAAACGATGTGACACAATAACGGCGGCGGCTGACCAGGTTTGTTTCAAATTCGCTCGTCTCCCTATCAAACGTCCACGGCGGCCATCATAATACTCAGGCCAATTGTCCTCCATTAACTTTTCACTTGCCGTCTCCAACACTTTTTTTGCCAGCTCGTGATGCCCGGTATGAATAGCTGCACCGGTAAATGCCCAAAGTAAACAAGGCCAGTTACCTCCATTGTGATATGACCACGGTGCATTTTTTGGATCACTACCTGTGGTGTAAGCCCATTTATCCCCTGCCACTGCAGGAAAACAAATTTTGACGGGCATCGTACCTACCAAATCCTCCCACCGCTCTTCAAACAAATTCATAATCTGCTCTGCCTGATTATCAGCAGCCAGACCAAACAGAATCGAAAGTAAATTACCAAAGGCAAAAAACCGGAAGTCAATCCGGCCGACACCCAGATTACCCACCATGTAACCGGCATTTGCTGGCAACCAGCCATCCAGCCAATCCGGTATGGTCTCAGGATAAATATTGAGTACATTGACTGCATCTTCACCGAATTCCTCACTACGAAAGCGGTGAATCTCATTCAGTCGCTGCATATCCAGCCAGTAATATACCCGCACATATGACACCAGAGTCTTCAAACGTTTCCTGCTATTATCCAACAAGCGTTCATTTTCAGGCGTGGGTAAAAGTAACTCCTGTGCTGTGCGGAGCGTGGCATAAAAAAGCGCCTGAATTTCCAGGGGATGACCGTAAACACCCATACGTCGGTCGATCATAAAAGAAGCATCGGGCACCAGCATGGAGGGCGAGGTCTCAAAACTTTCTTTCATATAAAGTTCGAGGATGTGACGTATGCTTTCCTGAAATTCCGGCGTTTGTGCCAGTGCCAAATCCCCGGTATTAATGACGTAGGCCCGCAACAGGATCATCCACCACATGGCCGAATCAACGGGTGCAACACGACCAATGGCCCGATCACCAAAGTCTGCAGTTGGTTTACCTTCCTTACCCGCTTTAGGTACTTTGAAGCTGGCGGGCATTAAACCAAGCGCCCTGTCGTGCCCGGCCATCACCGATTGCTGACTTTTGAGTTCAACAATCAGTTTAAGAAAATTACGAACGATATCGGCTTTCCCATCCATGAGAAAAACTAGTGCACAGGGTACAAAATCACGCACAAAACATTCTTCATAGTTTGCCAGTGCACCGCTGGTATCCAGCGCCGCCGCAACCCCTACCGGCTCACCATTATGATATAAAATAGCCTCATCTAGAATGGCATGTGCAGATGCCAGTACTTCTGATTTAATCATCGCTCACTCATTCCCTGCTCTAATAAATATTCTTATCTAAACAGCATAGAAGAGAAGCCATGCTTATGCACAAAATTCTTGGGAAGAAACCTAGGCAGATTCACCCAGCCAGTCACGTGCCTTGAGGAACCCATCGTATAACTTGGCCTCCGGCGTTCCAGCTTCTGGTTTCCAGTTATAGCGCCATTTCACCAGGGGTGGTAAAGACATCAGGATAGACTCTGTGCGACCACCCGATTGCAGCCCAAACAGCGTGCCACGGTCGAATACCAGATTAAACTCAACATAACGACCACGTCGATAAAGCTGAAAATCTCGTTCCCTCTCACCATAGGGAGTGTCCTTGCGTTTAGCGACAATGGGGCGGTACGCCGATACATAATGATCACCAACACTTTGCATAAAGGCGAAAGATTTTTCGAATCCTTCTTCATTGAGATCGTCGAAAAACAGACCACCTACACCCCGGGTTTCATTACGATGTTTAAGGAAAAAGTATTCATCACACCAGTTCTTGTACTTGGGATACACTTCATCACCAAAAGGATCACACGCCTGCTTTGCCACCTGGTGCCAATGTACTGCGTCCTCTTCAAAGGGATAATAAGGGGTTAGATCAAAACCACCACCAAACCACCAGACAGGATCGGCACCCTCTTTCTCGGCAATAAAGAAACGCACATTGGCATGAGAAGTGGGCACATAGGGATTATGAGGATGAATCACCAGGGATACACCCATGGCCTGAAAACTGCGCCCAGCCAGTTCCGGGCGCGCTGCCGTAGCTGAGGCCGGCAAACCTGGACCAAACACATGGGAGAAATTAATTCCTGCCTGCTCGAATACCTTGCCACCCGTCATTACCCGGGTGCGGCCACCGCCACCCTCATCCCTGTCCCAGGACTCTTCCTGGAAATGGGCTTCACCATCTTCTTCCTCCAGGGCACTACAAATACTATCCTGTAAACCAAGTAAATATTTCTTAACGGCTTCGATATCGAGCTTTTCCATAGGGGTTCCTTCATTAAAATTAAACGTAGTCACTAAACTAATGACAGCATGTCATTATTGACCAGGGTATTTCAAGGGGGGGGCTGACATTACTAGGCAGGACGGACCACTTTACCACTCACGGCATCTCGTATTTCCGTTGGGCGACTAAGTCCACCTAGTGGACTGTGCAGGATATAGTCCACTGAATTACCGAAGACTCGCTGTATCGCCAGCGGCTTACGCAAGGCGGGGTGATTACTGATATTAGCGCTGGTTGAAACAAGTGCACCGCCAAAGGCACGGCACAGCCCCTGCACCACAGGATGATCGCTGACGCGAACCGCCAGGGTGTCATGCTGTCCTCGTAAGCCAGCAGACACATGTTTAGCCGCAGGTATCAACCAGGTAACGGGTCCGGGCCAGCTATCCATAAGCCGCTGTTTCATATCAGCATCTAATACCTGGAGGTAGGGCTCAAGTTGCGCCAGCTCGGCAGCAACCAAAATCAGCCCCTTGCTTGCAGAGCGTTGCTTCAGATGCAGTAAACGGGCAATAGCATCAGAATTATCAGGATCACATCCCAGCCCATATACCGATTCCGTAGGATATGCAACGATACCCCCGTTCTTTAGTACATGACTGGCGCTGCGGAGACGCCAGCCACTTACGCCGCTATTACAGACCAAGCTCTTTCTGGACTTCGGCGTCACGGGCCAGGATTTTTTCTGCATTGGACTGACGCTCGGCACGCAGTCGCTCTGCCAGCTCTGTGTCAGAAACAGCCAAAATCTGGGCAGCCAGATAAGCGGCATTTTTGGCACCGGCTTTGCCAATGGCTACAGTGGCAACAGGAATACCGCCCGGCATCTGTACTGTCGACAGCAGTGCATCCATACCTTTCAATGGGCCACCATCTATTGGCACACCAATCACAGGTCTAACGGTAATGGCCGAAACAGCACCTGCCAGGTGAGCAGCAAGGCCCGCAGCGGCAATAAAAGCGCCACAACCTCTTGCTTCAGCATCTGTCACATAATCATGAGTCGCTGCCGGAGTCCGATGGGCAGAGGTAATCTTCACTTCATAGCGAATACCCAGGGATTTGAGTATTTCAAGAGTGGATTGCATGGTCGGCAGGTCGGAATCTGACCCCATTAATACAGCAATAAAAGGATTATTCATAATTAGCACTATTTAGTAAGAGTTACTTTCCGGGGAAGATAATTTCTGCACACCCGCCCCACCCAAAAAAATGCCTGCAACTCAGGCAGGCATTATATTAACACTTATGATACAACGACTTTAAATCAAAAAAACTAATGATAAAACAAGGACACGCTGATTTATCCCTGGATACCCCCCCAGGTAAACCCCGCGATTAATGCAGGACAGTAGCACTCTCGTCCAACACCATATCTTCCATCCAGGCAAATGCTTCCTCGCGGCCCGGCTGGTTAAATAACACCATGAGGATCACCCATTTTAGCTGATCCATATCGACGTCTTCACTTTCCAGCGCCATGATGCGATCAATGACCATTTCCCGGGAATTGTGATCCAGCACTCCCACTTGCTCCAGAAATAACAGGAAGCCACGGCTGCTGGTATCCAGCCTTTCACACTCCCGTTCTGAATAAATTCGCAGGGCCTTTTGATTGTCCTGTGACAATTGCAGGGGTTTAAATTGCAGATCAGCTAAATCTTCAAGCCAATCAAAGGCTTTGCCTATCTCACTATTTCTAAACCCTACCTGCTCGAGCTCAACTTTCAGCTCCTCCCTGTCCTGAGTAAACTCACTCTCGTCATACATGTAGTTTTCGAACAGGTAGATCAGGATATCAAACATACTTTCTTTCATAATCAGGCTCTCTTGCTGGTACGTGAATAACGGCCACCGGGTGCCGAGACAACATCGCCCTGTAGTTCTAAAACCAAGAGCATGGAGGAAACTTCCTCCGCCGTCAATCCACTTCTTTCCACCAACACGTCCACGGGCGTGGGAGCGTGCTCCAGACAAGTAAGTAAACGCTCATAATCCTCATCCTGCTCCAATACAGGTGCCGCCGGGACAACCGAAACAACATCGGCAGATGCTGTCAACACCTCCTGTAACTGAGGCATTAACTCCTCCAGTATATCCACAGCAGTTTCCACCAGTTTTGCCCCCTGGCGTATCAATAGGTTGCAACCTTTAGCCAGCGAACTGTGAATGGAACCAGGTATGGCAAATACCTCCCTGCCTTGTTCAGTCGCCGTCCTTGCCGTGATCAGGGAACCACTATGCAGGGCTGCCTCAACGACCAGGGTACCCAGGCTCAGGCCACTGATAATTCGGTTACGGCGAGGGAAATTTCCTGGTAAGGGAGGTGTTCCTGGAGAAAACTCACTGACCAGGGCGCCACCCTTATCCACGATGACATGGGCAAGATCCCGATGCCTGGCGGGGTAAACCCTGTCCGGCCCTGTTCCCAACACTGCAACTGTCTGTCCGACGGCATCCAGGCAACCCTGGTGACTTGCCGCATCAATGCCCAGCGCCAGACCACTGGTAATAGTCATTCCCGATTTTGCAAGCTGATGAGCGAAGTCCTGAGCCGTCTCCATCCCGACAGGCGTCGGGTTACGGCTACCCACGATAGCTACCTGTGGTGTAGCGAGTATGGAAGGATCGCCATGGACAAATAGAACCAAAGGGGGGCCTGAAGTCAGCCTGAGCAGTTCAGGATAATGCGGATCGTTCAGGGTGAGAATATATCTATCGGCACCTTCAACCCAGGCCAAATCTTTTTCAACGGCCGACCAGTCGGGTGCATTCAGGTACTTTTGTAACGGCTCATCCTGAACAGGCACCGTGCCGGAAAAGAGTGCTTCGGGGTCACTGCAAGACTCCAGCAGACGTTGATAACCCACCGGCCCTATATCCGGTGCATGTAGCAGGGCCAACCAATGACGGAGATCTTCCATGAACTCAGTCCTCATTTTGTAAAGAAATCAGTAAGGTACTCCAGGAACCGGGGCTTCCTTGCGTCCCTGTTTACTATCAGTTAGATAACACCGTACCCAGATAAAGTTGGGCTTATGGGTTGATTACCATATCCCAGACATGCATGGGACGGGTTGCATCCATTACCAACGCATAACTAAGCTTATCGAATGTCCTGAATACCAGCACCACGCCTACCCGTTGATCCGGAATACGTACACTACCGCCCTTCACCGTATCACGGATAGTCTCACCCTCCTGATAAACCGCCAGCACGTTACCCACCTCAAGCTCATCCTTGCGACCAAGGTCCAGCACCACGACCTGATATTGCCCAATCCGCTTTACGCCATCCACAACGGCGATGATATTGCCATCAAGATCCCTTTTCGGCGCCCTTGGGTGAAGGTCCTGCGTTGGAATACCACTAGAAATAGGCAGCAGTAAATCACCCTTCAAAACTTCTCGCTTGGTTTTAGTCAGCATAAATGTAGAGGGAGAGCCAAAAATCTGTGCATGGGCATCACCCACATAAATAGCCTCATATCCCAAAAGCTTACCTTTTCGATTTTTAAGTGCCCGACCCAGCCGCACCACCATGTAATCTGAAATACTCTCGTTTGTAATACCACGAACAAACACTCGATTTCCTGCACCTATAATCAGGTGTTCATCGGCGCTGGAAACAATATAAGGTGTGTCCCTCAATTCATTTTTCGTCACTATTTTTGCCCTATTCAGGAACTGGGAAATAGCATCAATTTGAATGGTTGGAATCGCCTTTTCCAGAGACTCCACCCTGATCTGGGGCGAAAGTCTGACGGTTTCGTAGTCCTGATAAACCCTGGCCTGCGAAGGAGACTCAACCATACGCTCTTGCGACGGTGACGGGCTCATATCGGAAGGCCGATCAAGTTGCAGCGTGGGAACACCATCAATATAAACCAGGGTTAGAATATCACCCGGATAAATCAAATGCGGGTTATCAATTTGCTGATTCTTTTGCCATAACTCTGGCCACCTCCAGGGATCACGTAAAAAATGATCCGAGATATCCCATAGGGTATCGCCCCTGACTACGCTATATCGCTGAGGATGATCCTTTTTTATTACCAGAGGAGAGTTTTCATATCCAGTCCCACGCTCTACGGCCTGCACTTCGGGAATACCAAGCAGACCAACAGCTAACACACAAAGTGGCCATAAATAACGGGTAGAACGTAGTAGTATATTTTCAGTCATGGGTATCCCTTATTATCACGGATCCGCTAAATCGATTCAGCCAAACACCGGAAACACTCCATTCGGCGGTATTCACCCAACATGGAGAAAGTCTTATAAACAGTTTTATATTCAGTCACCTACATCACTTTTGGTCGGGGGGTTTCTCATCCCTGTCCATCACCCTTCTCACAAGCCGATTTATGAATAAGCATTTTTTCTTGTTACTACAGCCAGTTTAGCTGAAATCCTGACTGACTCAAAGTGTGGCAAAAACACCCTAGAATCCAGTATGATCATAACCTTAGCAGCAACACCTGCAAAATTACCATAACTTTGTGACGGAAACCATGACCATCTTACACGTTCTGCACTTCCCTGACCCTCGTCTACGCACCAAGGCCAAGCCTGTGGAACTCGTTGACGACAGCATACGCACGATCATCGATGACATGTTTGAGACCATGTACGATGCACCCGGTATCGGCCTGGCAGCCACTCAGGTGGACATTCACAAACGTATCATCGTCATTGATATCTCCGAAGATAATAATCAACCGCTGGTGCTAATCAATCCGGCCATCACAGCTAAACAAGGCGATGAAGAGACGGAAGAGGGTTGCCTCTCGGTTCCCGGTATCTTTGAAACCGTGCACCGGGCAGAAACGATCACCGTGAACGCCCTGAACCGGGAAGGGCAAAGCTTTGAACTCGAGGCCGACGGCTTACTCGCTGTTTGCATTCAACATGAGATGGATCACCTGGAGGGCAAGCTGTTTGTCGATTATCTTTCCGAGATGAAACGCCAGCGCATTCGTAAAAAGCTCGAAAAGCAACGCCGTCAAACCATGTAGTGACCTCCAACTTTTATTCTCATACCTAAATTTATATAAACAACAGGCCAACACAACTCATCATGAGTCCACAGACACCTGATACCCTGCCGCCCCTGAAAGTTATCTTTGCCGGCACCCCGGAATTTGCTGCGACAGCCTTACAGGCCCTGATTGACTCCCCTCATCAGCTTGTAGCCGTCTATACCCAACCAGACAGACCTGCGGGACGGGGCCGCAAACTGACTGCCAGTCCGGTCAAGCAATTGGCAGAAGTGCATCATCTTCCCGTCTATCAGCCCCACTCACTCAAAGACAGTGATGCACAAGAGCAACTGGCAGAATTGAAAGCCGATGTAATGATTGTCGCTGCCTATGGCCTCATTCTACCGCAGGCTGTACTTACGATTCCGCCCATGGGCTGTCTCAATATTCATGCCTCACTCCTCCCCCGCTGGCGTGGTGCAGCGCCGATCCAACGCGCCATTCTGGCCGGGGACAGTAAAACCGGAATTACCATCATGCAAATGGACGTGGGCCTGGATACCGGCGATATGCTGCTGACTAAAACGACCTCCATCCAGGCCAATGATACCGCTCAGACATTGCACGACTGCCTGGCCACACTGGGGGCTGAAGCGCTGCTAGATGCACTGGGTGAGCTCCAGACAGATAGCGTCTGCCCCATACCTCAGGATGACGCCCTCAGTACCTATGCAAAAAAACTGGAGAAATCCGAGGCGCTGATGAACTGGCAACAACCCGCCTCCGAGCTGGCTCGCCAGGTGCAGGCCTTTAACCCCTGGCCTGTGGCACAAACCACAATGGGAGATAAGGTATTGCGCATATGGGAAGCCGAAGCCACTACCGATGGGCCACCATCCGCGACACCTGGACAAGTCATCCACGCCGCAAAAGGAGAGATTAGTGTCGCCACAGGTGAAGGTTCACTTCGCCTGCTCAAGTTACAGTTACCCGGTGGCCGCCCTGTTGGCGCCGGTGATTTTCTCAATGCACATAACCTGGAGGAGATTGTACTCGGTGGCTAAAGCCCTTAACGCCCAGGCGGCTGCGGCCTATGCCGTCGCCCAGATAATCAAAAATGGCCGCTCACTCAGCCAGACTTTGCCTGAGGCCATCGGTCGCTTACAACACCCCAAAGACCAGGCCCTCACCCAGGAACTCTGTTATGGTTCACTCCGCTGGTGGCCACGCCTGACACTGATCATCAGCCAACTGTTGCAAAAACCCCTTAAACCCAAAGATCAGGATATCCACGCCCTGCTAATTATTGGCCTCTACCAACTGGAATACATGAGAATTCCGGCACACGCTGCCGTATCCGAGACCGTCACGGCGACCAACGCCCTGGGCAAGCAGTGGGCTAAAGGTCTGGTAAATGGCATATTGAGGACTTTTCAGCGTGAACAGGAGTCGCTTGCGGCCGAAGTGGCCAAAGATGAGGAGGCAAGCTGTGCTCATCCACGCTGGCTACTTGAACGACTAAAAACTGCCTGGCCTGAACAATGGCGAACGATTATGGAGGCCAATAACAACCGCCCGCCCATGAGCCTTCGTGTAAATCAATGCGCTACCAATCGTGACAGTTATCTACAATCCCTGGCAAACACGGAGCTGGCTGCTCACCCCGCCCCCTATGCCACTGAAGGTATCACCCTGGAGCAGGCCGTGGCGGTAGAACGTCTGCCGGGCTTTGAACAGGGAATGGTCTCTGTTCAGGATACTGCGGCTCAATTGGCGCCGGGCTTGATGGCCCTCCAGCCCGGTCACCGCATCCTGGATGCCTGTGCCGCCCCCGGTGGTAAAACCTGCCATCTACTGGAGAGCTGTCCTGACATAGATTTGTATGCACTGGATCAGGACCCTGAACGATTGACCCGGGTAGAAGAAAATCTCGCACGACTCTCCCTGAATGCCACATTGATCACAGCAGATGCCGGTGAGCCCGGACAATGGTGGGATGGCAAACCCTTTGACCGCATTCTGCTCGACGCCCCCTGTTCAGCGACGGGTGTCATTCGTCGCCACCCCGATATCAAGCTGCTTCGACAAACTGATGACATCGATAAACTTGTCCAGCAACAGCAAAAACTACTGCATGCACTGTGGCTCTTACTCAGGCCAGGGGGTATCCTTGTCTACGCAACCTGCTCTATTCTTCCACAGGAGAATACTCAACAGGTCATGAACTTTCTTGAGCAACAGCAAGATGCCAGCGAAATTCAAATAGATGAAGACTGGGGACATTACCAGACAGCCGGGAGACAAATCCTCCCCGGGGAGGATGAGATGGATGGGTTTTATTACGCCTGCCTTGTCAAAGCCTAACGGCTATAAAACAATCAGACTCTGGCACTTTGTCGGTGCAGTGCTGTTCGCCCTGCTGAATAGCCCTGCATACGGAGAAGAGTCCTTTTCCGTAAGCAATATTTCCACTCATTTACATGACCAGGTCTACCTGCTTGATGCCGATATCGACTTTCGTTTCAGTGATGAGGCACTCAAGGCCCTCGACAGTGGCGTCCCGCTGACCATCAGTCTGGAAATTCAGGTCCAGCGAAACCGAACTTACTGGCTGGATGAAGATGTTGCCGAACTGGAACAACGTTACCAGATATTCTATCACGCACTTTCTGGCCAGTTCCTTGTACAGAATCAAAATAGCAGCGCAACCCAAATCTACCCCTCACTGGAGGCAACCCTGTTCAACCTGGGCCATGTGCGCGACCTGCCGCTACTGGATGAAAAACTCATAGACCCCGAGGAAAAATATGAGCTGGAACTCCGGGTACGCCTGGACATCGAAGCACTTCCTGCACCACTACGACCGTTTGCATATGTAAGCGAGGAATGGCGCCTCGCAAGTGACTGGTACACATGGTCCTTAACACATTAAAGCGCCTTACCTCAGGACCCAAGCCGGTAATCATTGCGGGCATGCTGTTACTTGCCTCACTTTATTTAATGAGTGCAGCGACCCGAAATTCGGCCCTTTTTGGACAGCTCTATTCCCTGTTGCTGGTCATCAATATCCTGGCTGCTATCCTGTTGCTTGCCCTGATCCTGCGACAACTGTTCCGTCTAATACAACAATACCGACAACAGGTTGCTGGCTCACGCCTGACCACTCGATTGGTCATCATGTTCCTGGTGCTCGCACTAACACCCGCCTCGGTGGTGTACTATTTCTCGCTGGAATTCTTACATCGTAATATTGATAGCTGGTTTGACGTGCGAGTAGAACAGGCACTGGAAGATTCCCTGGCGCTAGGCCGCACCTCGCTTGAAGATCAGTTACGCACCTCTCTACAAAAAACGCGCACCCTGGCAACAGAATTAACCGACACCCCCGATGGCGCGATCGCAATCAAACTCAATGAACTTCGACAACGCGGGCGCGCCGCCGAGCTTATATTATTAAACGTACATGGCCGTGTTATTGCCAGCAGTAGCGTCGATCAAACTCAAATCGTTCCCAGTCTTCCCAACCAGGCATTGCTACAACAAATACGACAGGGCCTGGATTACGCCAGGCTTGAGCCTGTTGATGATCAACACCTGCAATTACGTATTGCTGTTCCCATTCCGCTTCCCAGTGGTGAAGATCGTTTATTGCATGCTATTTACCCCATTGCAGAACGCCTGAGCAAACTGGCAAACAGTGTTCAATACAGTTTTTCCCAATACAAAGAACTGGCCTTTCTGCAGAACCCGTTAAAACAAAGTTTCAGTCTCACACTGTCGCTGGTATTAATGTTAAGCCTGTTAACGGCTGTCTGGGCCGCCTTTTCTGCCGCCCACCGTTTGATGCGGCCTATCAGTGATCTGGCAGAAGGAACACGTGCCGTTGCCGCTGGTGACTACGATAAACGACTCCCCTTGCCTGGACGTGATGAGCTGGGATTTCTGGTCCGCTCTTTCAACGAGATGACGCGCAAGATTTCGCTTTCACGTGACCAGGCAGAATACAGCCAGCACCAGCTGGAAGCTCAACATGCCTATCTGGAGACAGTGCTTGGCAGACTTTCCTCAGGCGTTATTACCATTGATACCCATGGCATTTTACACACGGCTAATGCAGCGGCAGGTCATATCCTGGAATTTATGCCGGAACAGGCTATCGGCAAAACGCTGTCTGAACTGGCAGAACAGTACGCCAGTCTGGAACCTTTCAGTACCGCAATTGAACAATCGCTCTTAGGTGAAAGCAGCGAGTGGCGCGCCGAAGTTTCCCTTTCCGGCGCCTCAGGACGACAAATTCTCATGTGTCGCGCCTCCAGACTTCCCGGTGAAGATCCCGTTCCAGGCGGTCAGGTGATCGTATTTGATGATATTACCGCTCTGGTACAGGCACAGCGTGATGCCGCATGGGGTGAAGTTGCCCGCCGCCTTGCCCATGAAATCAAGAACCCGTTAACGCCCATACAACTTTCTGCAGAACGTCTGCGACACAAATATCTGGACAAAATGAATTCCGAAGATGCCAAGGTACTGGATAGTGCGACCCATACCATTGTGCAACAGGTTGAGGCCATGAAAGAAATGGTTAACTCCTTTGCTGAATATGCCCGCAGCCCGAGTATGAATAACGCATCGCTTAATATGAATGCGCTTGTTAGAGAGGTTGTTGAGCTTTATCGTAACAGTGTGCGTCAGCTACAAGTTAATCTGGAGCTTGATGATAATTTGCCAATGATTGAAGCTGACGATGTTTACCTACGTCAGTTGTTACATAACCTGATCAAAAACTCCCTGGAAGCTGGAGACAAAAAAGAAACTGTATCACTCACTATCACGACCAGAACCAGGCATAAAGAGGGCAATCAATTTATTGAATTACAACTTGAAGATAATGGCCCGGGATTCCCTGAAGATATCCTTGAGAAAATATTTGACCCCTATGTCACCACTAAAACAAAAGGCACAGGCCTGGGCATGTCCATCGTAAAAAAAATAATAGAAGAACACGGTGGCGAATTATGGGTGCAAAATACACCGGGGGCACAAGTGACCATACAGCTTCCATTGAAAGAGACTTCCCGTGGAAAAGAAGATGCTACACCCGGTGGCCATAAAGTGTCCTTAAAGTCAAAAACAGCATAAATAATAGTATGGTTTCCGACCACCAGGTGGTAATACTAAATGAGAGCACAACATGCCAAATGAACATATATTAATTGTTGATGATGAGCCTGACATTCGTTCATTACTCAAGGATATCCTTGAAGATGAAGGCTATGATGTGGCTGTTGCAGAAAATGCCGAAGTAGCAGAATTAAGCCGACAAAAACAACGGCCTGACCTGGTTTTACTGGACATCTGGATGCCTGATATGGATGGTATAAGCCTACTTAAGCAATGGAATAATGACAAAGAAGCGAGTAGCCCCGTTATTATGATGTCAGGCCACGGGACGGTAGAAACCGCCGTAGAAGCTACTCGTATAGGGGCTTATGATTTCATCGAAAAACCGGTCTCTTTAGGAAAGTTGCTGACCACCGTGCAACGCGCACTGGAAGAGCATAAAAACAAGAATGAACCCGCCACATTACGATACCGACTTTCCTCAACACCTGAACTTGTCGGCCACAGCAAAATAATAAAACAGCTGCGAGAACAAACACAACGTATCGCACAACATGAAGCGCCTGTACTGATTCAGGGTGAGTTAGGAAATGGCAAAAATATCATTGCCCGATTCCTGCATATCAATAGCCATCGCAAAAATGGCCCCTTTATTGATGCTGGCGTAACCGCCCTGACTGCAGGCAAACTGACAGAAATATTTTTTGGTCGGGAAGAAGGTGATGAAATTCACCCCGGGCTACTTGAACAAGCCACAACTGGCAGTCTGTTTCTTGATGATATCGGCGACCTTGATCTGGACACTCAGGGTCAACTACTGAGCGCCCTTGAGACAGGCCGCTTCCATCGCCAGGGTGGTAGTACTCCAGTCACAATGGATGTACGGATAATCGCGGCAAGCCACTATGACTTAAATCATCGGTGTGCTGAAGGCCACTTTCATAGTGAGCTGTACCATCATCTAAACGTTATACCCTTGTACATTCCTCCGCTCAGGGAACACCTTGAAGATGTGCCGGATCTGATAAACTTTTATGTTGCTTACTTTGTTGACCATGATGGACTGTCATATCGTAATTTTAACGTCGCCGCCAAAAATCGTTTGCGTCACTATCATTGGCCCGGCAACATTCGGGAACTTCGGAATCTTGTTCAGCGTCTGCTCATTGTTGGTACAGGTAATGAAATCAATGTTGATGAGGTTGAAACTGCGCTCGCCACACAGGTGCAGGCATCCCCCTCGATTGAAAGTAACTCTTCGACATATAAACTCCCCTTACGGGAAGCGCGCGAACAATTTGAGCGTGCTTATTTTCAGCACCTGCTACATGAAATGGGTGGAAATATTGTAAAGATTTCACAGCATGCAGGTATTGAACGAACTCATTTATATCGCAAATTACGGGCTTTAGGTATCGACAACAAACAGAAATAAACTGGTGTGGTGTATCATATAACATGTACAATTCTTTCAAAGAAATGCTTATTAACTATAGACATTACAACCCTATGAGTCAGATATGAAGATCATCATACTGGGAGCTGGCCAGGTAGGCTCCTCACTGGCAGACAATCTTGTCAGTGAGGCCAATGATATTACTATCATCGATATCGATGATATAAAGTTACAGACACTTCAGGATCGGCTTGATCTACGTACCGTAGTCGGCCAGGCATCTCACCCTGAAGTATTGTTACGTGCCGGTGCTGAAGATGCCGATATGATCATCGCTGTCACTAATAGCGATGAAACCAATATGGTTGCTTGCCAGGTGGCTTACACCCTGTTCCATACGCCAACCAAAATTGCTCGAGTACGCTCACAGAAATACCTCAATTTCCCACAGTTATTCAACCAGGAAGCTCTGCCTGTTGATGTACTGATTAGTCCGGAACAGCTAGTTACCGACTACATTTTCCGTTTGATAGAACATCCCGGTGCCCTGCAGGTATTAGGCTTTGCAAAAGGGCAAGTCCAGCTGGTTGCAGTCAAGGCCTACTATGGTGGTCCTCTCGTTGGACATGAGCTCCGCACCTTACGTGATCATATGCCTGGAATACAGACCCGCGTTGCCGCCATTTACCGCCGTGACCGCGCGATTACACCTGAGGGTTCGACCATCATTGAAGCCGATGATGAAGTCTTTTTCATTGCAGCGAAAAAAGACATACAGGCGGTAATGAGTGAATTACGTCGACTGGAGAAACCAGTCAAACGAGTAATGATCGCCGGTGGTGGTAATATTGGTCGACGACTTGCCAGGGCATTAGAGAATGATTACCAGGTTAAAATCATCGAACATAACCCTAAAAATGCCCGTTTCCTTTCCGAAGAACTGGACAAGGCCATTGTATTGCAGGGAGATGCCGCCGATGAAGAGCTGTTACTAGAAGAGAATATAGAAAATACCGATATTTTCTGCGCCCTGACCAATGATGATGAGGCGAATATTTTGTCAGCCATGCTGGCAAAACGTAAAGGTGCCCGCAAGGTAATGGCACTTATTAACCGCACCTCCTATGTTGATCTTGTTGAAAGCAGTGAAATTGATATTGCCCTCTCTCCGCAACAGGCCACGATTGGCAGTTTGCTTACCCATATCAGACGTGGTGACGTGGTCATGGTTCACTCCTTGCGTCGAGGTGCCGCTGAAGCAATTGAAGCGGTTGCCCATGGCGACAAGCAATCATCCAAGGTAGTCGGTCGTGCCATTGAAGATATTAACCTGCCGGAGGGAACTAATATCGGTGCCATCGTCCGCAGTGATGAAGTACTTATTGCCCACCATGACACTGTCATACAAGCCGAAGACCACGTTATTCTGTTCCTTGTTAACAAACGAAAAATTCCTGATGTTGAACGCTTGTTCCAGGTAGGAATTACCTTTATTTAATCTAATCACAAGTAAGAATATGAGAAACATTTATATCTTAAACAAAGTTATTTGTTTTTACTTGTCACTAGCTACTCGTCACTTGTTACTATTTTAATTATGCAATTTACCATCATCCAACGCATTATTGGCCTGCTTCTCATGCTCTTTAGCACCAGTATGTTGCCACCATTAATGGTCTCATGGTGGTATGCAGATGGTAGTCATATCCCCTTTATAGCTGGCTTTGCACTTACCCTGCTTACAGGCCTTGTACTCTGGCTACCCGTACGGGGCAAGCGCAAGGAACTACGGCTAAGGGATGGTTTTATCGTGGTCGTCATGTTCTGGACAGTGCTTGGCCTGTCAGGATCACTACCCTTTATAATCTCCGAATTCCCGGAAATGTCAATTACGGATGCAGTATTTGAATCTATCTCTGGCCTCACAACTACTGGCGCCACCGTCATAACGGGTCTGGACAATCTTCCAAAATCAATTTTATATTATCGCCAACAGCTACAGTGGTTAGGCGGTATGGGTATTATCGTTCTGGCTGTTGCCATCCTGCCCATGCTCGGCATTGGTGGCATGCAGCTATATCGAGCAGAAACCCCAGGCCCGATGAAAGACAATAAGCTAACCCCGAGAATTACCGAAACAGCCAAAGCCCTTTGGTATATTTATCTTGGTCTCACCGTCGCCTGTGCATTCGCCTATTGGCTGGCAGGTATGAACATGTTCGATGCCATCGGCCACAGCTTCTCCACAGTTGCCATTGGTGGTTTTTCTACCCATGATGCCAGCCTCGGCTATTTCCAGAATGCGCCGATGGTTGAAATTATTGCCATCATTTTCATGTTTGCCGCAGGCATCAACTTTGCGCTCCACTTTCTCTCATGGCGTTCATTTCGTGCCACACCTTATCTGCATGATGCAGAATTCAAAACATATGCTTCGATATTGATTGTTGCTGCACTGATAACTACAGGGTTTCTCTACCTGAGTAACACATATGCAGACATATCATCGACTATTGTGCATGGAATTTTTCAAGCCGTATCTATCGCGACCACAACCGGCTTCACCGTATCGGACTATCAAGCCTGGCCTTTCTTTATTCCGGTATTTTTAATTTTTCTGAGCTTTATCGGTGCGTGCGCTGGCTCTACCGGTGGAGGCATGAAAGTGATCCGGTTTTTGTTGCTGCTAAAACAGGGGCATCGAGAACTCTCTCGCTTGTCCCACCCAAATGCCGTTATCCCGATTAAGATTGGACAGAAGCCACTGCCTAACCGGGTAATTGATTCAGTCTGGGGGTTTTTTGCCGCTTACGTAGCTATCTTCAGTATCCTGATGCTAATCCTGATGATGACCGGACTGGACCAGATAACGGCCTTTTCTGCGATTGCAGCCTGTATGAATAACCTTGGCCCAGGTAATGGTGATGTCTTCGCCCACTATAAAGATATTAATGATGTGGCAAAATGGCTTTTATGTTTTGCGATGATGCTAGGGCGGCTGGAAATATTTACTCTTTTAGTTCTATTAACGCCTACTTTCTGGCGCAAATAAGTTCTTAACCCATTACTCTACTGTTACGGACTTCGCCAGATTACGCGGCTGATCCACATTGGTGCCTTTAATTAAGGCCACATGATAAGCCAATAGTTGTAATGGAATCGTATAAATAATAGGTGAGATCGCTTTATCTATTTGTGCAATTTCCATCACTGTCACACCATCACCCGCTTTAAGCCCCGACTCTTTATCTGCGAAAACAAATAATTCACCACCACGGGCACGCACTTCCTGCAAATTACCCTTGAGTTTATCCAACAACGCATCATTGGGTGCTACTGCAATAATGGGCACTTCTGAATCAACCAGTGCCAGTGGCCCATGTTTTAATTCACCAGCAGGATAGGCCTCGGCGTGTATGTAGGAAATTTCTTTTAACTTGAGTGCGCCCTCAAGGGCAATGGGATAATGTGCTCCACGGCCGAGAAATAATGCATGATGTTTGCTGCCAAATTTTTCCGATAGCTTCGCTATGTCATCATCCAGTTTCAACACTTGTTCGACAATACGTGGTAGATGACGCAACTGATCGACAATGCTTGCCTCTGTTTTTTCGTCTAAGCCACGCCGCCGACCCATCACCACAATCAACAACATCAAAGCGACCAACTGCGTGGTAAAGGCCTTGGTTGAAGCTACACCAATTTCTGGACCGGCGCGGGTCATCAAAACTAAATCCGACTCACGCACCAGCGAACTTTCCGCTACATTACAGATCGCTAAGGTATGTTCATAACCCATATCTTTTGCTGCACGCAAGGCGGCTAGAGTATCGGCTGTTTCCCCCGATTGGGAGATAGTAACAAACAAGGTATTTGGTGAAACTACAGGTGTTCTATAACGAAATTCGCTAGCCACTTCTACCTGGCAGGGAATTCCTGCCAATGACTCAAAACCGTAACGCGCCACCATACCGGCATGATAAGAAGTACCACAGGCAATGATCTGTATTCTTTCTATTTTATCGAATATTGCTTTCGCAGCAGTACCAAAGGATTCTTCCAGAACACTGTTTTCACTAATACGGCCTTCCAGAGTTTCCGCTATAGCGGCAGGCTGTTCATAGATTTCCTTGAGCATATAGTGCTCATACTCTCCCAACTCAACCGCATCTGCTTTTAAAGCACTGACATGAACTTCACGCTCCACTTCCTTGCCATTTTCAGAATAAATGGTAACTTTATCGCTGTAGATATCTGCAACGTCACCATCCTCAAGAAAAATAAAATTTTGCGTAACACTTATCAACGCGGCTATATCTGAAGCAATGTAATTACCGCTTTCGCTCAAACCAATCACCAGAGGGCTGCCTCTTCGAGCAGCGATCAAATGATCGGATTCCGCATCTACAACCACCCCAAGGGCATAAGCACCTTGCAGTTCAGTTACGGTATCTCTAACTGACTGCAGTAGACTCACCCCTTTATTGAGGTTTTTATGTAACTGATGAACGATAACTTCCGTATCTGTCTCTGATGTAAATGTATAGCCCTGCTGTTTTTGCGTATCGCGCAGTGACTCAAAATTTTCAATAATTCCATTGTGAACGACTGCTACACTTTTTTTACAAACATGGGGGTGTGCATTTGATTCACTGGGGATCCCATGAGTTGCCCAGCGAGTGTGAGCAATACCAACATTTCCATCCAAAGGAGTATCGTCAAGCGCACTTTCCAAAGCCGCTATTTTTCCTGGTTTTCTCACCCGGTTAATACAGTTATTATTATCCAGAACAGCAATCCCGGCAGAGTCATAACCTCTATACTCCAGCCGTCGCAAACCTTCCACCAGGGTTGGTACTACATTTTTTTCGGCAATGGCGCCGACAATCCCACACATAATAATTACCTAAATAAATTTAACACAAAGGTACCAGCAACGTTTATTCACTACTACGATTTTTTAACAGGCCGCTTCCAACCTGAAAATGTCTTTTGTTTACTCCGGCTCAATGTTAACTCACCTGCTGGAGCATCATTGGTGATAGCCGAACCAGCACCGATGGTTGCACCTTTGCTTACCTTAACAGGGGCGACCAATTGACTACCTGATCCTATAAAACAATTATCTTCTATTATTGTTTGATATTTATTGGCACCATCATAATTACAGGTGATAGTACCTGCGCCAACATTCACATTATCGCCCATGGTGGTGTCGCCAATATAACTCAAGTGATTTACTTTTGAGCCACGCCCAATTTTACTTTTCTTTATCTCAACAAAATTCCCTATTTTGCTGTTCTCTAATAACTCCGTACCCGGACGTATCCGTGCAAATGGACCAATTTCACATTCCTTGCCAATCCTGGCTTGTTCGATAATCGACATGGGCTTTATTACGGTATCATTGTTTATCACAACATCACGTAATATGCAGTTAGCACCAATGGTGACACGGTCACCTAGCTCAACCTGTCCTTCTATGATTACATTATTATCGATATAAATATCCTGGCCGGTTTTCAACTCACCTCGTAGATCAAATCGTTGTGGATCACTAAAAGTAACACCTTGCCGCATCAGGCTTTCTACTTTTATATTTTGATATGCACGCTCCAGGTGGGCAAGCTGCACGCGATCATTAACGCCCAATACTTCATCAGAATTATCCGTCACAATAGTTTCAACATTAACGCCATCATTAACAGCCAGGGCAATAATATCCGTCAGATAAAATTCACCCTGTGCATTACTGTTTTCCAGTTGCTGCAGCCAGGCGTGTAATTTCCCGGCGGAGACAGCCAACATTCCGCTGTTTCCTTCCTGAATTTCTTTTTGGGCGTCACTGGCATCTTTTTCTTCAACGATACACTGCACACTTCCATGCTCATTACGAATGATCCGACCATATCCTTTTGGGTTTTCTAACATCACTGTCAAAATCGCGAGCTGATCTTTTTTAGCTGCAGATATCAAACCATCCAATGTCTCCGCTTTAACAAGCGGCACATCACCGTACAAGACCAATACCGTGGCCTCATCATTAACATCAGTCATGGCCTGTTCCACCGCATGACCGGTACCCAGTTGCTCTGCCTGTTCTACCCAATTGGGGTCATAGGCAGATAAGGTATCACGCACCTGCTCACCTCCATGGCCATACACCACGTGCACTTTGTCCGCTGATAGTGCTTTGGCAGTATCCAGCACATGTGCCAGCAGGGGCTTACCTGCCAGTGTGTGCAATACTTTTGGCAACGCGGATTTCATGCGTGTGCCTTGCCCGGCAGCCAGGATGATGATCTCCAATGGGTGACTCATTGATACTCTCCGGTATTCTTTGTTCGGAACATCAAAATCATTAGCGTGTAAATTCATGGAAGATTTGACCCTATCATACCGCCATAATTCCATAAACCAAAAAAAAAGGGCAGTGAAACACTGCCCTTTTTAATCAGATTACTATTAATCGATAACTCAGTGACGTGAACCTGCCTGTTTGCGCAAGCGTTGGAGTGCTTGCAACTGGGCAACGGCTTCGGCCATCTGTTTTTCAGCCTGTGTGTAGTCCATATCGGACTTCTTATCCTTAAGTGCCTGCTCAGCCTGTTGCTTGGCTTCGATTGCAGCGGCTTCGTCAATGTCTTTAGCGCGAACGGCAGTATCAGCAAGCACAGTAACGGTATGAGGCTGAACTTCCAGCATGCCTCCAGAGACATAGTAGAACTCTTCCTCACCCCCTGGCTTGATCACACGGACTTCACCCGCTTTCAATTTCGTCAGTACGGGGGTATGAAGGGGCAAAATACCCATATCGCCCATTTCAGCTGAGGCAAAAACCATCTCTGCAGTTCCAGAGAAAATTTCAGCTTCCGCGCTAACGATGTCTACATGCATAGTCATGGCCATAAGTACCTCCTAAACCTGTCTTAAAGGTCCTTACCGCGCTCGACGGCTTCTTCAATAGAACCCACCATGTAGAAGGCCTGCTCTGGCAGGTGATCGTACTCACCTTCCAGAATGCCCTTGAAACCAGTGATAGTATCTTTCAAAGATACGTATTTACCAGGTGAACCGGTGAATACCTCGGCAACAAAGAAAGGCTGTGACAAGAAACGTTGCATCTTACGCGCACGGGCTACCGTCGACTTGTCTTCTTCAGACAGCTC
>DAOWII010000184.1 GCA_030640985.1 Chromatiales bacterium | reverse complement strand
TGAGCCACCATCTCATTTTTACGGTTAAAACAAATGTTAATGTATTGCTTGCCATGTGGCTCAATCACCCCCTGCATTCATAGTGCGACGCACCCTGAACAAAGCTTGCACTCATAGTGCGACGGCTCACCCGAATCACTGTTATATTTCAATTCAAGATCGTGTGGCTGCAATTCTTTTTGCCCACCTGGATACATCGAGAGAGTCGTCCCGCAAACAGCGCAACCCATACAAGGTTTCGGTCGCCATTCGTATGGGCGACGAACTTCAACTTTCCCGCACTTACATGACCAATAGAACATTGCTCTTCCCTTGCGACTCTAGTTCTTGGCGCGCAAAATCGCGCATGAAGAAGGCTCGCATTGGTTTGCCACTACGCTCGGCCACCCACCCCAACCAGCGATAATATCTAACTACATGATGATTCATTTTCTGGCACCGGTAGAGAGTCCCAGGTTGCCTTGTTCATCCAGGTCCGACAATTACACTTTGAACACTTCACATGCATCACTGGAGTATTACCAACTGGAGGTTTTCTAAACTCTGGCTCCCCGCCCTTCCCGCTATTGGCTATCCAGTTATGATTACATTCATCACTCATGGCTCTTCCCCTTTGAACTATTCTCATCAATCTCACGAACAGCATTTAATGCAGAGGCCACCACATCCAGAAGTTCAGAGCGGGTATTACGCCCATCAAGCCGACCATCTTTTATGTCGCCGACCATCGCGGTATTAGCCTCGGCAAACTCCTGCAAGAACTGCGTATACACAGCAGGCGCATCACCACTGGTATCAATCGGGATAAACAACAAACCAGCGTTATGCATCAGCCGCTTTTGCAAACCCACACCCAGGCCCAGCTCCACCAGCTCAAGAGCAGCAATCAAAGGAGCCTTAAATGCCAACGGAAAAAACGTGGTTCCATCAATGGCGCGCCACAACTTTTTAAGATTCGCCTCATCTTTTTTGCGTAATTGATCGGTCGTATCATGGCGATGCACCTGTTCAAAATGTGGCACATCCTCACTTGATGGAATCATCTCCACATAAGCAGGCACAAACACATCACGCAGACCTTCACGGGTGATCTTCTTCTGATCCCGCAACTCGATAATGTAATCGCGAATCAATAAATGCTCAGGGCGCTGTCCTATCGCAGACATATTCAACTCCTTGAATTATTCATAGAGTAAAAAAAACGCCAGCCCCAAATACATGAGGCCAACGCAAAAGCCGAACATCCGGCTGTACTACTTGAGGAGAACTGGTTGAAATCATGCGGCACCCCTTAGCTCATCAGGCAAGCCATCATCAGGGTTTGGGTAAAGCGCAGGAGAAAGCTCGTGTGGTGTAACCTCCCAGCCAACAAGGCGTGCAAGCGGAATTACCTTATCAGCTGGGATGCCACGATTACGCCACTGCGTAAAAACCATAGTGGATCTATAGTTCAGGGCAGTGGCTGCTTTGCTGGGGCCACCAGCGGTTTTGAGCGCTCTATCTAATGGAGTGTTTTCATCAATCATGCCCTAACAATAAACGCTTTGTTTGCCTCTGTCAAACGCTTTGTTTATTGCCATTTGAGGCCACTTGGTAAACTATATGTTTATGACTGTACACTCACAAATGAAACGGCTTGAAGCCACCCTGAAAGAGCTCGGATGGAGCAAGAGTGACTTTGCCGAGCGGTGTGGAATAAGCACCCAGCTTTATAACAACTGGCGCACGCGCGGAATTGCAGCGCGATCAATGAAAAAAGCCGCAGATACATTAGGAGTGTCAAGGGATTGGCTAGAAACCGGAGCTGGCAGCTCATCAGTGCAGGAACCAAACGTGGAGTATTTGCCTGGCAATACCCTGAACAAATCCATAATGAACGACGTGATCAAAGTGGTCACTGAAGAACTGATAATGAGGGGCAAGACGCTACCACCTGAAAAGATGAGCGAACTCATGTTCCTGCTTCACGATGAAATTCGCGAAGGTGAACAGGAAGGCAAAAAGCCAAATAAAGCCAAGATTGTGAAGCTCATCAAACTTGTAGCATGAACCCCTGCTCATAATCCCTGTCTATCAGTGTGGTAGTGTTTGATTAACAACAAACAATAAAAGGACTCGCACAATGGGCAGAGAAAGCAAAATCACTCAGCTTCTAAAGCAGAACACCCAGGACATACCTGCAGCACCCGCTCCACACCAAACCAAAAAGCGCACACCGGCCATAGCTATCGGCTTTCTTGTTTTCTCGCTGGTAGGAGCCGGAACTGTATACGGCTACATGGCAGGCAATGCAAATGCCCTGATGGTGGCCAACCAGGCCCAGGACGAATTAGTAAAAACATCGGTCGTGCCAAAAAAGGG
>DAOWII010000076.1 GCA_030640985.1 Chromatiales bacterium | reverse complement strand
TTGCTGACACGATAGACAGAGCCCAGATTAGTATTGATGATGTCACCCCACTCATCATCTTTCATCCGCATCAGTAGGTTATCACGGGTGATGCCGGCATTATTCACAAGAATTCCCGGCACGCCAAACTGTTCCTGAATGGCACTAATAACAGTCGCAATGCTTTCGCTGTCGGTCACATTCAATTTCATGCCGCAGCCCTTGATACCGTTTTCCTGAAGATAGGAGGTGATCTTTTCCGCACCACCATCAGAGGTAGCCGTGCCAATCACGGTGGCCCCGGCCTTACCCAGTGCAATGGCCGTCGCCTGTCCAATACCTCGACTGGCACCGGTGATCAATGCAATTTCATTTTCCAGTGACATCTCAGTCTCCTTAAGAAAGTTCGGCCAGTGCCTTTTCCAGGCTGACGCTATCAAATACAGGAATCGCCGTCATGCTGCGATCAATACGCTTATTGAGCCCTGCCAGTACCTTACCAGGCCCACATTCAATCAAAGCATCCACGCCATCAGCAGATATTTTGTTGATGGTCTCAACCCAGCGCACCGGCATGTATAGCTGGCGAGCCAGGGCAGAACGAATATCAGCAGGATCGCTCTCAGCGACCACATCCACATTGTTAATCACAGGGGTGCTGGAAGTTTTGAACTCCACATGCAGTAACTGTTCAGCCAGACGTTCAGCCGCAGGCAACATCAAATCACAGTGAGATGGCACACTCACCGGCAGCAACAGCGCCCGCTTGGCACCCGCTTCCTTGGCCTGTATCACCACGCGTTCAACAGCGGCGCTCGTACCTGCGACCACCACCTGACCCGGGGAGTTAAAGTTTACAGCGGCAAGCACTTCGCCCTCGGCGGCCTTTTCACACAACTCAATGACCTGGGCATCTTCCAGACCAAGAATAGCCGCCATAGCGCCTTCTCCGGCAGGGACAGCTGCCTGCATCAAGCGGCCACGTTCAGTGACCAGTTGCACTGCATGTTTAAAATCCAGACTCTCAGCGCAAACCAGTGCGGTATATTCACCCAGGCTATGACCGGCCATCACATCAGGCCTTGCGCCCCCCTTTTCCAGCCAAACACGCCAGCAAGCCACCCCGGCTGCCAACATAGCCGGTTGGGTGATATGGGTTTGGTTGAGTTCCTCAGTAGGGCCTTCCTGCACTACTTTCCACAAGTCATAGTCCAGGGCCTGAGAGGCTTCAGCGAAGGTCTCGCGTACCTGAGGAAAAGTATCAGCCAGTTCGGCCAGCATTCCGACGGATTGCGATCCCTGTCCGGGGAAGACAAAAGCAAGTGACATGCGTAACGTTCCTTTCTTATACGATAAAATTTATACGAAAAATTATTTTAGAGCGAGCCTAGTAACGAATCAATGCCGAACCCCAGGTGAAACCACCACCGAAGGCCTCAAGCAATAATAAATCGCCACGCTGAATACGGCCATCACGAACCGCTTCATCCAGTGCCAGAGGCACCGAAGCAGCTGAGGTGTTGCCATGTTTACCCACGGTCAGTACAACCTTATCCATGGACATTTTCAATTTACGGGCAGTGGCCGCGATAATGCGATAGTTCGCTTGATGAGGTACTAGCCAGTCCACATCTGATTTTTGTAAGTTATTGGCATCCAGAGTTTCGTCAACGATGCGACCCAAAGTATTCACCGCCACTTTAAAAACTTCGTTACCCTTCATCTCGATGTAGGCGCCGCCACTCTGGACGTCACTATAGCCCTGGGAGATACCACCGGGAACCGTCAGTAGATCGGAGTATTCACCATCCGCGTGCAAATGAGAAGAGAGAATACCCTCGTCATCAGATGCCTGGAGCACAACGGCACCAGCGCCGTCACCAAAAAGGATACAGGTGCCTCGATCCGTCCAGTCGACAATACGAGAAAGGGTCTCAGCGCCAACCACCAGGGCATTACGTACGCCACCCGTGCGAATAAACCGATCAGCGATACCCAGGGCATAGACAAAGCCTGTACAGACCGCCTGAACATCAAAGGCAGCACAACCATGGATATCCAGTCGTTGCTGCAACAAACAGGCCGTGCTGGGGAATACACGATCGGGGGTGGTGGTCGCCACGATAATCAAATCGATTTCATCGGTCGCAATCCCTGCAGCCTCAATGGCACGACGCGCAGCCTGCTCAGCGAGATCACAGGTGGTCTCATCTTCTGCAGCAATACGTCGCTCACTAATCCCGGTACGTTCGACAATCCAGTCATGTGAGGTCTCAACCATTTTTTCCAGGTCATGGTTGGTCAAAACCTTCTCCGGCAAATGGCTACCCGTACCTATGATGCGTGCGTTGCTCACCCGGTCTGCCTTTGTTCCAGTAAATCACCCAATTGCTCCCGAATCAGCTCAGGCACATTTTGCTGTGTTTCTTTAACGGCCTCGGTAATAGCGGTATTAAATGAATAAGCATCGGCACCACCATGGCTTTTAATAACAATGCCCTGCAGACCCACAAAACTGGCACCATTGTACTCTCTGGGATCGATGCGGGCGCGGAAAGCTTTAAGTACCGGCATGGCGATGAGTCCTGCCAGCTTTGTCAGCGGGTTGCGATTAAACTCCTGCTTCATGTAATGGCTCACCATTTTAGCTAAACCCTCACTGGTTTTAAGAGCGATGTTGCCCACAAAACCATCACAAACGACCACGTCTACGCTGCCTTTGTAAATGTCATCGCCTTCCACAAAACCCACGTAATTCAGATTGCTGCCTGTAAGGAGTGAGGCCGCAGCTTTAACCTGTTCGTTACCCTTTATCTCCTCTTCACCCACATTAAGCAAACCCACCGTTGGTCGTTCAATATTATCCACAGCACTGGTCAAGACCGAGCCCATCATGGCGAACTGGTACAAGTTTTCAGCACTGGAATCGACATTTGCCCCCAAATCCAGCATATGGGTATGCCCTTGCATGGTAGGCATGGCTGAAATAATGGCTGGACGGTCAATACCGGGGAGTGTTTTGAGCACAAAACGGGCGGTGGCCATTAATGCACCGGTATTCCCGGCACTGACACAGGCCATGGCCCTGCCCTCTTTCACCAGATTGATGGCCACTCGCATTGAAGAGTCTTTTTTTCCACGCAGTGCCTGTGAAGGGGGTTCATCCATAGTAACAACCTGGGACGCGTGCTGAATACTTAAACGGTCACCTTCGACCTCAGCATGTTTTGCCAGCTCATCACGTAATGTCTGTTCATCACCCACCAGAATGAAATTAAACGACGGATGTGACGCCATCGCACTGAGTGCTGCGGGCACCACAACACCCGGGCCATGATCGCCACCCATCGCATCAAGTGCAATCGTCGTTACTACTTCTGTCATTCCTGATTACCTGTTATTCGTAAGGCATGAACACGCAAACGGGCCGAAACCTGAGAGGTTCGGCCCGTCGCTGTTAAAGGTGATTACTTTCAAACCGCAATAACTGCGATGGCAAAAGTAAAGCTATCCTTACTCGCCCTTGGTCTCGAGAACCTTACGGCCCCGGTAGTAACCATCAGCACTGATGTGATGACGCAAATGGGTCTCACCGGTGGTTGACTCTGTTGAAAGGGTCTTGCCACCCAGCGCGTCATGTGAGCGGCGCATGCCACGTTTTGAAGGGGTTTTACGATTCTGTTGTACTGCCATGGTATTCCTCGTCAGGAGTTCACTAAATTGTTATTTCAAATCACTTTTAAAGCTGGAAAGCACCGCAAAGGGGTTTTCTTTGCGTGCGACGCTCTCTTC
>DAOWII010000077.1 GCA_030640985.1 Chromatiales bacterium | reverse complement strand
GGAATACCTGTGCCTTATCGGAGGAATGGTTGATCACACAATTGGAGATGTTGACGTTAACGGTTTCATCGGCAATGGGCAGGTTTTCAATCTCACCAAGGCGGAACTCTACGTTGTCGAAGTTGCCCTTTACGGCATTTTTGCGTGCCTTGGAGAGCATGTCCGGTGTCATATCGATGCCGATGACATGACCCTTGTCGCCTACTTCATGGGCAGCCAGAAAGCAGTCGAAACCACCACCGGCACCAAGATCCACTACTACTTCACCGGGTTTAAGGCTGGCAATGGCTTTAGGGTTACCGCAACCCAGACCCATGTCTGCACCGGAAGGTACTTTGTCGAGATCCTCCTGTTCGTAACCCAGGCGGGTGGAAATCAACGTATTGATGGCGCCATCATCGGATACACCGCAACAACTGCTCTCAATGCCCGTGGCATCGCCAGCATTATTGGCATTGGCGACTTCAGCATAGGCCTTGCGAACGCTCTGGCGATGCTCATCATGGGCGTGGGTTTCATTGTTGCTGCTATTACTACTACCGCAGCAGGAGTTGTTCTCGGTCATCGGTTTGTCCTCAAATGATTACTTTGACTTGAAATTCGGGGTGACTATTCAGGAGTGAAGCCTGAAGTAAAAAAAACGGCCAGCTCGTTCAGCGTGTCGGGTACGACCCAACACACAACATTTTTACCGCGCCGCTGCATCTCAATGAGTCCCGCACGGTGTAGCTCTTTCAAGTGGTGCGAAAGGGTGGAAGGGGCAATATCCATTCCCTCGCCAAGTTCGCCCACACAAAATTGAGAGGCCTCAGCCGTGCTGCATTCTGTACCCGGTGCACAGCAGGTGGTGAGCCGGTGGAACAGGCCCAGCCGGTGGGGGTTGCTTAGTGCCCGAAACATTTGGGCGCGCTCATCAATACTATAGTTCGACATGTTTCGAATTATAGAGGTGTTATACAGGATGTCAAGGGGGGGGCTTATACCTTAGCGACCGTTGTTACTATACTGGTATCAGTGGTCTTGCTTGAATTACGATGGCCATTGATACACTCGCGTTAATACACCATGGTTCATCAATAAGTGTTTTACAGGAGGTAGTGGATGTTAGTTTTGTTTACTGACTTTGGCCTCAGCGGGCCCTATGTGGGTCAGATGAAAGCGGTGTTACAGCAGCAGGCCCCCGCTGTGCCCGTTATCGATCTTTTTGCCGATGCCCCCCATTGTAATCCCCGTGCCTCCGCCTATTTATTGCCTGCCTACATTGATGAGTTTCCCGAAGATTCGGTATTCCTGTGCGTGGTTGACCCAGGTGTCGGTTCAAGTAGAAGGCCGGTGGTGGTGAGAGCCCATGGGCAATGGTTTGTCGGGCCGGATAATGGCTTGTTGACCGTGCTGGCGCGTAGGGCCTCGGAGGTTACTTGCTGGGCGATCAACTGGCAGCCAGCGCAATTATCCGCCAGCTTCCATGGGCGGGATCTGTTTGCGCCCGTAGCGGCGATGCTGGCCCGTAATGAATTACCGCCCGGAGAAGGAATAGAACTATCATCGCTGGCACACTTTAACGACTGGCCAGAGGAGCTGGCCGAGGTGATTTATATGGATCGCTTCGCTAATGTGATGACCGGCTTGCGTGCCGTTGCTGTGTCCAGTGACTCGATACTGGAAGTGGCGGAGAAACAGATTTTACATGCCCGTACTTTCTCCGATGTGGCCGTGGGTGAGGCCTTCTGGTATGAAAATTCCAGCGGACTGGTAGAGATTGCGGTGAATCAGGGACGGGCGGCGGAGGTATTTGATTTGAGTATTGGTAGTCCGGTGAAGGTTGTTGGTGTGTAGTTTTTTTATGATTAAGGGTTAGTTTTTGCGTGCAGGTGTTATTGAGGGAATTGTGAACATGTGACTCGCCATCAGGCGAAACCTGGCCTTAAATTCAATTAAACTATTTCTTCTCTGTGTGATGTTGAAAAAACAACGCATCAATAATCAACATCACCGCACCCACGCAAATAGCCGAGTCGGCAATATTGAAAGCAGGCCAGTGCCACTGCTGATAGTAGACATCGATGAAGTCCACCACATACCCCAGAGTAATCCGATCCCAAACATTGGCCAGCGCGCCTCCCAGTACCAGAGCCAGGGCAATGGCCAGGAAGGTCTGTTGTTTCTCCAGTTTACGTAACCAGCCAATAATGAAAGCACTCACTGCCAGGGCCAGGATGGTGAAGAACCAACGTTGCCAGCCTCCGGCATTACTGAGGAAGCTGAAGGCGGCGCCATAGTTGTGCATCAGGGTCATGTTCAAGCCCGGAAATACAGGAACTGGCTGGTGCATGAGCAAGTATTCGCTAGCGATAGACTTGCTCCACAGATCGAGCACAATGATCAACAGCGATAACCACAAATACTTCAACATAAATTCACCAGAGTTTTCTCACAACACGTTGAGAAAGAAATATTGTGTGGCAATGTACCCAAGCTGACCCTGAATTACCAGTGCTGTTTAGCTAATAAATATTTTCTGGTCTGGCTGGGTCAGTCGTCAAAATCTGGGTTTTTTTTGAATTGAGCAGGGAGTCCAGTGTTTTCAGGAGCAGGGGGATATTCAGTGGTTTTGTAAGGTAAGTATTAAATCCTGCCTGTTTCCCACGCTCTAAATCTTCGGCCATTGCATTTGCACTGAGCGCAATGACAGGTATTTTTCTGGTATTTTCATTATTTTTTAGTTGAGCCAGAACCTCGTAGCCATCCATGTCGGGTAGACCAATATCCAGCAAAATGAGTTCGGGTTGATGGGTTTCCGCCAGCTCCAGGCCTTGTTTTCCATCGGGGGCTGTTAGCAGGGTGAGGTTATCCTGGCGGTTAATTATTTGTTGTACCAGCCTGCGGTTTACGACACTATCTTCAATATATAACAAGGAATGTGAAGTATCCGACGTTTGCATCTCTATGGTGCTTTTCTCCAGCACTTGAGTCGTAGGGGTGCTGACAGCTGCTACCTTGGGCAACTGGATGGAGAATGTACTACCAATTCCGGGGGTACTTTCAATATTCATTTTCCCGCCCATCGTTTCTACCAGGCGTCGACTAATGAGCAGTCCGATACCGGTTCCTTCGATGTTGGAATCACTGGCGTCCAGGCGGTTAAAGGGTTCAAAGATCATATCCATGTGTTCATCTTTTATTCCCTTCCCTGTGTCTTTTACCGAGAAATTGAGAGTCTCCTTATCGCTTTTGCATGCCAGCAATACATTCCCATTGGGACGGTTATATTTGATGGCATTGGATAACAGGTTCAAAAGCACCTGTTTATAACGTATTCGATCTGCCATCACTGAAAATTCATTGCAGCCTGTGAAATCTACTTCAAGATGAATACCATTACTCTCTGCCAGGGGGCTCATTAGAGTTTGACACTCGGAGAATACCTCCGTCACGTTAACCGGCTCAATGGATAAACTTAGTTGTCCCGCTTCTACAGCAGAAAGGTCGAGTACTTCATTAATGAGTTCCAGCAGGTGTTCGCCCGCATCGTATATATCCTGAATATAGTTCTGGTGTTCCTCGGAGAGGTCTTCATCTATTTTAATGAGTTGGGCAAAGCCAAGGATGGCATTCATGGGTGTACGTAATTCATGGCTCATGCGTGACAGGAATTCTGATTTGGCAAGATTGGCCCGCTCGGCTTCCTCTTTGGCGCTGATCAGTGCCTGTTCAGCTTGCTGACGTTTAGTGATATCACGTATAAGCCCGGTAAACATGCGCTCGCCACCTAAAAACATTTCGGATACCGTTAGCTCAATGGGAAAGGTAGAACCATCTTTGCGCTGAGCACCCGTTTTTTTCCCTCTCATCAACTCCCTGATTCCATCTGCTTCGCGATAGCGTTGTAAATAACCATCATGCTGAGTCGCTTCTTTTTTGTCCATCAGCAGGCTTATATTGCAGCCAATAAGTTCAGCCCCCGTATAGCCAAACAGCTTTTCTACCGCGGGGTTAATATTCTGTATGATGCCCATTTCATCGATAGTAATAATGCCGTCCTGAATGGTATCTAATATGGCCCTAATCCGGGTTTCACCATGTTGAGCTTTCTGTACCGCCTGTTGAAGGTTGTTCTTCATGGAGCCAAAGGCGCGTGTCAGATTTCCAATTTCATCCTTGCCTGCTTTAGGCAACTGAGCAGAAAACTCTCCCCGTGACAGTTCATTGGCGGCTTTTTCAAGGCGTCGGAGTGGCAGGTGTATGCTTAAGTGCTGCCAGATAATGGTAAGTACAGTGATGATGCCAAAAATAAATATGGCACCCATTTCCAGCCGGGTAATCGCGGCAATGACATCATCTGACTCACTCCCCCAGTCGGTCACGATGGTAAGTGAAGCAAAAGTTTCTTCCTTTGAACTTATGGGGTACTGAAATGTTAGGTATTTTTCATCGTCTGGAAATGTTTGTGGTTCTGTCAGGGGGTAAAGCAAGTGTCCTTCAGGCGTATGCAGTGTTACTTGTAGCCACTCATCTTCCTCTGCCTGCATTACACTATCAAGTGTCAGGTAGAGTGCGGCAAAATCCCGGCTGATTAATTGATCGAATAATACGGGCCTCAATAGGTTGAGTATTTCATGTTCCTGCTCGATAAAGTTTTCTTTTTGTTGTGTCAGTTGTTGAGGTTGCCAGTAAAAGTGCGTAAGCAAAACAAACAATGCAAATGCAGTGGCTACAGGGGCGACTAGTTTGGTACGGAGTTTCATCGGGTGTGGTTAGTCGTGAAAACGTTCCAGGCCCATCTTTTTTAGTTCCTCGTAGTCCTTCAATGAGGCGGTGCCTATTTTTTTCATGGGGATTTTAGCCAATAGTTTACGTCCATTTTCTTCTTCCCCCATGGCTAACAGGGCATCACGTACTTTTTGTTGTATCGCCTTTGTTACGCGCGGATGTGCGGCGATCGGATGGGGCATTACTTTTCGGGTTTTGTGTAAAATGCGTATTTGATTTTGAATGGCGGCAGGTTGTCGGCTCAGGGTTTTTTGTACCGCGCCTCCTGCAACGGTTTGTCCCAGCACAACATTGAGATATACTGAGTCATGGGTGTTAACAAAGATGGGTTTTACCCGGGTGTTGTAGTCATCCAGTAATTCTGCACGGATTAGCAGTGTGGCCCCCAGTGCTTTAGGTGCGGGAAATGCGACGGTTTTCCCCGCCAGTTGTGTGGGTTCATTAATGGGGCTGTCTTTTCGTACCACCAGAATACCGTATAGCGCCCTGCCGACATCTCTAACCAGGGGCGTATATCCCTGACTCTGGTAGGCATTGACTGCGTGATAGGGGTTCATATAGGCAAAGTCGAATTCACCTGAGTTAAACTCTTTTTCGAAGGCAGGGATATTTGCTGCACCTCTTATCCTGAATTTTTGTCCAGTGCGCTGTTCCAGTTCTTTCAGGATGGGTCGCCAGATATCGTGAATTTGTTTGCTGTCAAATTGAGGAACAATACCGAAGTTGTAGATTGAATTTGAGCTTGTTTCTGTATCGCTTATTGCCGGGGAGCTAATAAATAACAGCCCTGCTATACACAGCCATCGCATAGGGCGTGTGATATCAGATTTTGGAACCTGTAGATGCCTTTTTAACAGGGGCATATGTGCTGTGTAAGCATCCTCTCTATGGCTCGGCGGGGAACTGTTTCCATTTGCGCTCTCCCTATGCAAGTAATAAATATAGTGTTTATGCCTCTATATATTTAGTACTTATATGGGAACACCGCCACCTCGGAGGTGCATTTAGTTCATTATTTCAGGTTTATTCAGGCAAAGTGGCGGGCTTCTCCCTCACCGGCTACATTTTCCACACAGCGGCCACACAGTTCGGGGTGTTCACTATTGTTGCCCACGTCTTCGCGGTGGTGCCAGCAGCGCACACACTTTTCATGTTCCGAGGGCAGGACTTTTACCCACATTTCGTCCGTGCTATTGGCCAGGGTGTAATGAACAGCATCGTCCGGTGGTGTTGCAACCTTGTGAATGCGGGCGTAGGAGGTGATCAGGGCAAAACGGAGTTCATCTCCCAGTTTTGCCAGCAGCGCATGAATTTCACTGCCACAGTAGAGATCGACTTCTGCATCCAGAGAGGAACCGATTCCACCGGCTACACGTAGTTGTTCCAGCTCTTTGCTGACACATTCGCGTACGGCGATGACCTGTTCCCAGAAGGCTGTATCCATTTCTTCGTTGGCGGTGGCCAGGGCAGGGAATTGATACCAGGTTTCCAGCAGTATCGACTCGCTACGCTTACCGGGGATTTGATGCCAGATCTCCTCGGCGGTAAAGCTGAGAATAGGTGCCAGCCAACGGCTGAGTCCTTCGACAATATGGTATAGGGCCGTCTGACAGGAGCGCCGGGCAAGACTATCTTCCTGAGTAGTGTACTGGCGATCCTTGATCACATCCAGGTAGAAACTACCCATGGTGATCGAGCAGAAGTGTTGTACCTGTTGATAGATTTGGTGAAACTCATATTCATCGTAGGCGTGCAGCAGTTTATCTTGCAGCGTGGCTGCCTGTTGTACGGCCCAGCTGTCCAGCGCCAGCATCTCTTCTGGCTTGACCATGTGTTTAGCCGGATCGAATTCAGCCAGATTGGACAGCAGGAAGCGGGCCGTATTGCGGATACGGCGATAGCCATCGGCGGCGCGTTTGAGGATCTCATCAGAAACCGTCATTTCATTACGGTAGTCGGTGGAGGCCACCCACAGGCGCAGGATGTCGGCACCCAGGGAGTTGACCACCTTTTGTGGCGATACCACATTGCCCTTTGACTTGGACATTTTCTGGCCTTTGGCATCTACAGTAAAGCCGTGGGTGAGCACAGACTTGTAGGGGGCGACACCGGTGGTGGCCACGGCAGTGAGCAGTGAAGACTGGAACCAGCCACGGTGTTGATCAGAACCTTCCAGGTAGAGATCTGCAGGTGTTTGCAGGCCTTCGCGGCGCTCCAGTACACAGGCGTGGGTCACCCCGGAGTCGAACCACACATCCAGGGTGTCGCTCACCTTGTCATAGTTTTCTGCATCGGCACCCAGTAGCTCAGAGGCTTCCAGTTCGAACCAGGCATCGATACCCTGCTGCTCAACTTTTTGAGCCACCTCTTCGATGAGACGCGGGGTATCCGGGTGCAGCTCGCTGGTCTGTTTATGCACAAACAGGGCGATGGGTACACCCCAGGTGCGTTGGCGAGAGATACACCAGTCAGGACGATTCTCCACCATGCCGGTGATTCTGGCTGCGCCCCAGTCGGGCATCCAGCGAGTGGCCTTGACGGCTTCCATCCCGGCATCCCGTAAGCCCGCCTGCTCCATGCTGATAAACCACTGTGGAGTGGCGCGGAAGATAATCGGGGTTTTGTGACGCCAGCAGTGGGGGTAGCTATGACGCAGAGCATGGGCATGAGCCAGCGCGCCTTTGGTTTTTAGCACCTCCAGCACATTGTCATTGGCCTTGAACACATGCTGACCAGCAAACAGTTCGGTGTCCGGCAGGAACACGCCATTGCCATCCACAGGGTTGTCTACGGGCAGGCCATAGCGGCTGCCGACCACATAATCGTCCTGGCCATGGCCGGGAGCGGTATGCACTGCACCGGTACCGGCTTCGGTGGTGACGTGGTCGCCGAGGATCACAGGCACTTCACGGTCATAGAAGGGGTGTTGTAGCTTCAGGCCTTCCAGCTCACTGCCCTTGCCGGAGGCCAGTACGCGATAGTCACTGACATCATAGCGGGCCATGACATCCGCGAGTAGGGACTCGGCCAATAGCAGTCGTTCCGGGCCGTGTTCAGCCACACCGTCACACTGCACCAGGACATAGTCCAGCTCCGGGTTGAGGGCAACACCCTGGTTGGCGGGCAGGGTCCAGGGGGTGGTGGTCCAGATCACCACCGAGATGGGGCCTTCTCCGGGGTGGGCTTCGGCTTTTTGTAGCTGGGCGAGGAAGGCCTCGTCGTCCAGCACGGTAAAGCGTACATCAATGGCAGGGGAGGTTTTGTCTTCGTACTCGACTTCCGCTTCGGCCAGAGCTGAGCCACAATCGGTACACCAGTGCACTGGCTTGGAGCCTTTGTGCAGATGGCCGCGATCGATGATCTTGCCCAGGGTGCGGATGATATCCGCTTCGAAATTGAAGTCCATGGTGAGGTAGGGTTTGTCCCACTCACCCAGTACACCCAGACGTTTGAAATCTTCCCGCTGGCCATCTACCTGTTTGGCTGCGTATTTACGGCAGGCATCACGGAAGGTGCGGGCATCGACTTTTCTTCCCGCCTTGCCGATCTTCTTCTCCACTTGCAGCTCAATAGGTAAACCGTGGCAATCCCAGCCGGGTATATAGGGAGCATCAAAACCACTAAGGGCTTTGGATTTGACGATCATATCCTTGAGCACTTTATTCACCGCATGGCCGATATGAATATCGCCGTTGGCGTAGGGCGGGCCATCGTGGAGGATGAATTTGGGGCGGCCTTCACCGGCATCGCGCATCTTTCCGTAAAGATCTTGTTCCTGCCAGCGTTTCAACATCTCCGGCTCACGATTGGCCAGATTACCGCGCATGGGGAAGTCGGTCTGGGGAAGGTTCAGGGTGTTTTTGTAATCAGTCACTATTGTTTTCTCAATTTCGAAAAATATTAATGTCGTTCACGGAAAAATTCCCGCGCATCGGCGGCATCTTGTTTAATCTGTTGCACCAGCACATCGATGGAATCAAAATGCTGCTCATCACGAATTTTGTGCAGGAAGTTTACACCGACATAGCGGCCATAGATATCCTGATCAAAATCAAACAGGTGTACTTCCAGCAAAGCGCGAGTGCCACACACGGTAGGGCGTGTCCCCACATTGGCCACGCCCTTTAGTGGTGTATTGTTTATCCCTGTCATTTCGACAGTAAAGACGCCCTCTACCGGGGTTGCCTTGCGGTGCAGGTGAATATTGGCAGTGGGGAAACCGATGCTGCGGCCGCGTTTGTCGCCATGGGCGATACGGCCGCACATTTTATAGGGGCGGCCCAGTAACTGTTCTGCCTCAGCCATTTTACCCTGGAGCAGGTTTTCACGGATGCGGGTGCTGCTGACCCGTTCACTTGCCATATCAACGGTATCAATACTGGTCACTTCAAAACCAAACTGTTCCCCGGCGGCTTGTAACATCTGGTAGTCACCTTTCCGGGCCTTTCCGAAACGGAAGTCATCTCCCACCAGCAGATAACGAACGCCCAGACCATCCACCAGAATGTCTTTAATAAAATCCTCCGCCGGCATTCCTGCCAGAGCCTCATTAAAGTTCAGGCACAAGACTCGATTTACTTGTTCATTGGTCAAGGCATCGATTTTTTCCCTGAAGCGGGTCAGGCGGGGAGGTGTGTCGCCATGAAAATACTCCTGGGGCTGAGGTTCGAAGGTGATCACCGTCAGCGGCAAATGGAGTGTCTTCGCTTTCTTTTCAAGTTGACGCAACATTGCCTGGTGGCCGAGGTGAATACCATCGAAATTGCCGATGGTGGCAACACAGCCGTGATGCTGTGGCCGTAAATTATGTATTCCCCGGATGAGTTCCATGCGTTGATGTTTAACTGTTTGTCTCTAAGAATGGGCTCAAAAAAGTTAATTATAAATCAGCTGAACAAGTAATGATGGATTATCTGGATGTTTTTAGCATATGCGGGCGGATACCCAACAGATAAAGACTGGCAAAGTAGCTCGTTGCGCCGGCAAGTATCAACATAAGTAACTGGCTGATGCGTTCCATGACATCCATGGCAAACCATTCACTCAAAGGTAGACTCAGCCACCACAGAAGTAGAGCCATGAGGCTGACGGCAACCATAATCCGAAGGCTAAATGATAACCAGCCCGCCTCGGCTTTATAAATGCCCTGTTTGCGTAGCCCACGGAATAACAGCCCGGCATTGACGAAGGCGGCCACGGAGGTGGCCAGGGCCAGGCCCGCATGGGGGCCTGTCACATCGTTCATGACCATGGGAACCACAAACACGATGTTCAAAACCATATTGGTCGCCATGGCATAGATGCCGATACGTACCGGAGTTTTGGTGTCCTGTCGGGCGTAGTAACCGGGGGCCAGTACCTTGACCAGAATAAAACCCAGCAGGCCGAAACCGTAGGCCATCAGGCTAAGGCTGGCCATGCGGGCATCTTCATCGACGAATGCGCCGTAGTGGAACAGGGTGGTGAGCATGGGGCCTGCCAGCAGAACCAGACCTACCGTGGCCGGAATGCCAATCAGTACTGTTAGTCGTAATGCCCAGTTGAGGGTTTTGGAGAATGCCTCAGGGCTGGCTTCTGCATGTTGGCGCGACAGGCTGGGTAAAATCACTGTAGCCAATGCAATGCCAAATACGCCAAGGGGAAATTCCACCAGACGGTCCGAATAATAGAGCCAGGAGACACTGCCGGTGATCAGGAATGAGGCGATGATGGTGTCCAGCAGCAGGTTGATCTGCGCCACCGAGGAACCAAAGATGGCGGGTAGCATCAGTTTCATGATGCGTTTAACTCCCTCGTGTTGTTTGCCCCAACGAGGACGGACTAACAGGTGGAGTTTTCGCAGTGACGGGAACTGGAACAGCAGTTGGGCCACACCGGCGATAAACACGCCCCAGGCCAGGGCCATTACCGGCTGCTCAAACAGCGGTGCCCCCCATAGGGCCATGCCGATGAGGCTGAGATTGAGCCATACCGGAGTAAAGGCGGGCACTGCAAAACGTCCATAACTGTTGAGTACACCACCGGCCATGGCGGTGAGGGATATAAATAACAGATAGGGGAAGGTGATGCGCAGTAGATCTGACGTAAGGGTGAATTTCTCCGGTTGATCGATAAAGCCGGGTGCGAATATCGTTACCAGCAGCGGCGCCCCCAGCATTGCCACCAGGCTAATAAGTAACAGAACGCTGCCCAGGGTGCCGGAAACGGCCGCGACCAGGGCGCGTACCTCACCATGTTCCCGCTGGCTCTTGTACTCAGAGAGTACGGGTACAAATGACTGGGCGAATGCTCCTTCGGCAAACAGGCGGCGCAGGAAATTGGGGATCTTGAAGGCAATGAAAAAGGCATCCATACCGGCGCCGGCACCAAAGATGCGGGCGAAGATAATATCGCGGATCAGGCCGAGTACCCGTGAAATCAGGGTCATGCCGCCAACGGTGGCGGTGGATTTGAGCAGTTTTTCGGCCATGGGTGCAGTTTGTTATTGTTTTGCTTGTAAAATCAATAGGGTAGATGTAAAAAGTGCCTGTAAGTGTACCAGATGGAAGGGGGTAGTGATGCTCATCGCGTGATTATCCGTAGTGTTGATTTATATGGCATTATTCATTGACAATCAGGCGTGAAACGGGCATCATTTGCGCCCTTCGAATTATGAATTTTGGGAGTACGAGTTTTGGCTAACACAGCACAAGCTAAAAAACGCGCGCGTCAGGCTGAGAAACGTCGCCAACATAATAGCGCTATGCGTTCTGGTATGCGTACCACAGTTAAGAATGTTATCAAGGCCATTGAGTCTGGTGACAAGGCTCAGGCCGAAGCTGCTTACAAGCTTGCAGTGCCTGCGATTGATTGTCTTTCTGGCAAAGGTCTTGTTCCCAAGAATAAGGCTGCTCGTGACAAGAGTCGTTTGAATACTCGTATTCGCGCACTGTAACGCTTACTAAATAAGTTTTTTCAGAACATCTGGTTCTGAACGTAAAAAAGCCGGTCATTGACCGGCTTTTTTGTTTTTAGGAATACCTTCTTAATAAGAGCAGTCCTTCTTCTATTTCCTTCTATACCAGTATCAGATTGTCCCGGTGGATAAGTTCGGGCTCATCGATGTAACCAAGTAATTCTTCAATACGGTGACTGGGCTGTCCCATGATGAGTTCAGTTTCACTCGCTTGATAGTTAACCAGACCGCGGGCGACTTCTTTGCCGTCTTCATCGACGCATGCCACCATTTCACCTCGGGCAAAGTCCCCTGCAACTGCCTTGACCCCCACCGCGAGCAAACTCCGGCCCGATTCTCTTAAAACATTGATTGCTCCCGCATCCAGAGTTAGTTGACCACGTACCTGAAGTTGACCGGCCAGCCACTGTTTGCGTGCCGCCAATAATTCCTGGCCGGGCAGCAGGCGGGTACCGGTATCTTTTCCACTGGCGATAGCCATTAGTACTTCGGGTAGCTGCCCCGAGGCAATGGTAGTGGTGGTTCCTGAACGTGCGGCCAGGCGTGCAGCCCGTACCTTGGTAAGCATGCCACCACGTCCCAGACTACCTGACTTGCCGCTGGCCATTGCCTCCAGCCTGTCATCATCGGCCTGGGCTTCATGGATAAGTGCTGCATCAGGATTGTGCCGGGGATCTTTGTCATAAAGACCGGTCTGATCCGTGAGGATCACCAGTTGATCGGCCTCCACCAGATTTGCTACCAGTGCGCCCAGGGTATCGTTATCACCAAAACGAACTTCGTCCATGGCTACCGTATCGTTTTCGTTGACCACGGGAACCACGCCCATTTCCAATAAAGTGCGCAGGGTACTGCGGGCATTGAGGTAGCGCTCCCGATTGGATAAGTCGTCATGGGTTAGCAGGATTTGGGCGGTATGCATGCCATATTGCTGGAAGCGTGACTCGTAGGCCTGGATGAGCCCCATTTGTCCTACGGCAGCGGCTGCCTGAAGTTTGTTCAGTTCGGGTGGACGCTCAGCCCATCCCAAGCGGGTCATGACTTCGGCCACTGCGCCGGAAGAGACCAGTACCAGTTCGATGCCGGATTCACGTAATTGGGCCATTTGCTGCACCCAGGTGTCCAGGCTGTCCAGATTAAGGCCTTTGCCATCATTGGTGAGCAGGGCGCTGCCAATCTTTATCACCCAGCGCTGGCATCGATTTGTATGTTGATGTGTAGTCATGAGAAAAGAAGATACTAGTAACAAGCAAGGAGTGGCAAGTTAAATACCGTAAGCGGTGCGATGCAAAACTTATTCTGTTTGCTGTTCGTCCTCTGGATGACCAATTGTTCCTAAGGAATCCTCCTGATCTTCGCTATCCACCTTTTGCTCCTCGATATATTCCATAATTTTGTACATGAGTGTCTGTGTGCCATCTTTACTCAGGGCTGCAGTGTGAAATACTGGACCTTGCCAGTTGAGCTTTTGCACAATGTCGTTACAGATCTGTTCTCTTTCTTCCTCTGCGAGCAGGTCTACTTTATTTAATATGAGCCAGCGGTTCCGTTTGGCCAGTTCGGGACTAAATTTCTCCAGTTCATGGCTGATGGTGTTGACGGCATCTGCCGGATCGCTGTCATCCAAAGGTGCGACATCCACCAGGTGTAATAACAGGTGGGTGCGGGACAGGTGCTTGAGGAACTGGATGCCCAGACCATGACCTTCTGCGGCGCCTTCAATTAGACCGGGAATATCTGCGATCACAAAGCTTCGATGGGACTCTACGCTGACCACGCCCAGATTGGGATAGAGGGTGGTAAAGGGATAATCCGCTACTTTGGGGCGTGCCGCAGATACGGCTCGGATCAGGGTAGACTTGCCCGCATTGGGCATACCCAGCAGGCCTACATCTGCTAGAACCTTCAGCTCCAGCCGCAGGTTGCGCTCTTCTCCGGGGGTACCATTACTGGACTGGCGAGGGGCACGGTTAGTGCTGCTTTTAAAGCGGGTATTACCGAGGCCGTGGAAGCCACCTTTGGCAACAAGCAGTTGTTGTGTGTCTTCGACCAGATCGCCCAGTACTTCCCCGGTATCTTCGTCATGTATTATCGTGCCTACTGGCAGGTGAAGCGTCAGGCTGTCACCCTTTTTTCCGGTACAGTTTCGTCCCTTCCCCGATTCACCATGCTGGGCACGGTACAGGCGTTGATAGCGCAGATCCACCAGGGTGTTCAGATTGCTATCGGCAACGAGGATGATGCTACCGCCGTCTCCGCCGTCGCCACCATCGGGGCCACCGAATGGGATATATTTCTCGCGGCGAAAGCTGACACAGCCGTTACCGCCTTTGCCTGCTTCTACGCGAATACTTGCTTCATCAACGAATTTCATAAGAGTTCAGTACACGGTTAACAATAAACATAGAGTTTGTTTTTAAACTTTGATCTCCAGGAAACAAAAAACCCCGTCACTCAGGACAGGGTTTATGTGGTTCCAGGCGTGTTAGTTTGCTTAATCAGTGACGATATTTACAAACTGACGGTTGTTGGCACCCTTAATTTTGAATTCCACACGTCCATCGGCTTTGGCGAATAGCGTATGGTCTTTGCCACAACCTACATTCACTCCCGGGTGGACGCGTGTTCCACGTTGGCGAATCAGGATGTTTCCGGCTTTAACCACTTCACCACCATAGCGTTTCACGCCAAGGCGTTTACTTTCTGAATCGCGACCGTTGCGTGTACTACCGCCTGCTTTCTTATGTGCCATTGCTAATTACCTTTTGTTTACTCAGCAGATTTCTTTTTGCTGGTGGTTGCCTTTTTCTTGGCTGGAGCTGCTTTTTTAGCAGGAGCTGCCTTCTTTGTGGCCGCTGCTTTTTTAGCAGGAGCTGCCTTCTTTGTGGCCGCTGCTTTTTTGGCAGGAGCCGCTTTCTTTGTGGCCGCTGCTTTTTTGGCAGGAGCCGCTTTCTTTTCAGTCACTGCCGGGGCTTCAGCCTTGGCGGTAGCTGCTTTCTTTGCAGGAGCAGCCTTCTTGGCGCCACCAGTACCGATACCGGTAATCTCCAGTTCAGTGTATGACTGGCGATGGCCCATGCGCTTCATATGGTGCTTACGGCGCTTGAACTTCAGGATACTGACCTTTTTGCCGCGACCATGAGCCGTAACGGTTGCCGTTACCTTCGCACCGTCAACGATAGGGGCTCCAATGTTGAAGTTGTCGCCATCGGCGATCATCAGCACTTTGTCCAGGTCAATGTTAGCACCCACTTCAGCCGTGAGCTTCTCTACGCGCAGGGTTTGACCTTCGCTGATTTTGTACTGCTTGCCACCGGTTTCAATTACCGCGTACATCGTTGCTATCTCCAAAAAATCGGGTTAGTCCTGTCGGACCTCTCAAGAACCGGCAATTTTAGCGCCTGTCTGCTTGCAGGTCAAACATATTCAGCATTTTAACGTAGCGGGAATGAGTTCATCAGGGGGAGACCTGTCTTGACAGTCAGGGGTTGCATGCCTAGCATGCTTAGCCTTTGTAGCTCTATAAAAAACAGTATGGACATTAAACACGTATACGAACTGGTCGCAGCGGACACACAAGCGGTTGATGAACTGATTCAGCAGCGTTTGTATTCTGAGGTCGAACTGGTTAATCAAATTGGTCAGTATATTGTTAATAGTGGGGGTAAGCGCTTGCGGCCCATACTATTGCTGTTGACCGCCCGTGCCTTTGGTTATGAGGGCAGGCATCACCTTGAGCTGGCAGCGGTTATTGAATTTATCCATACCGCGACCCTGTTGCATGATGATGTGGTGGATGCCTCCGAGCTTCGTCGTGGCAAGGAGACGGCTAATGCCGTTTGGGGCAATGAAGCGAGCGTACTGGTGGGAGACTTCCTTTATTCCCGTTCGTTCCAGATGATGGTGGCAGTAAAAAATATGCGGGTGATGGACATCCTCTCCGAAGTGACCAATATCATCGCCGAAGGTGAGGTGAAGCAACTGCTGAATGTGGGGAATGCCGATACCACTGAGGCGGAATACCTGGACGTCATCCACAGCAAGACCGCCAAACTGTTTGAGGCCTCAGCTCAATTGGGGGCAGTGTTGTCTGAACGTCCTATCGAGGATGAGACTGCCATGGCAGCCTATGGTATGCACCTGGGGGCCGCCTATCAGTTGGTGGATGATGTGCTGGATTACAGTGCCTCTACAGAAGAGTTGGGCAAGAATATTGGTGATGACCTGGCTGAAGGCAAGCCCACGCTGCCTCTGATCCATGCCATGCAACACGGTAACCCGGAGCAGGCGGCTACTATCCGAAAAGCCATTGAAAATGGTGGCAAGGATGATATTAAGGCGGTGATGGCAGCCATGGAGGCCACAGGATCCATCAGCTACACTTCCCAGGTGGCACAACAGGAAGCCGACAAGGCTCTGGTCTCCCTGGTGAATGTTCCTGAGTCTCCTTATCGGGAGGCTCTGGTTACATTGGCGAAGTTTTCTGTTGCCCGAACCTACTGATAACAAGGGCAGGAGTAGCCGTTTTCAGTAACGGCTTTCGATAGAAATCAGAGCGAGATAACGGGGTATAACTCATCCTGGTAGAGCACTGCCCTGAAGGGAGTGGCCAATACGACCAGTGCGAGTGTCAATACTCCAAATATGGCGGGGCGGCTGAGGCAGCTAGTTGAGC
>DAOWII010000115.1 GCA_030640985.1 Chromatiales bacterium | reverse complement strand
GGCCGCCGTAAAGTGCCGTAATATTAGCATGTCCCAGGGTAGGGCGGTATGTTCAGAGGTTCTTTAGAAGGACAGGGCCTGGGAGTCGCTATGCTCTGGTCGAGATATAGCAACGTGCTCTCGATCCTGTTCCGACTAGTAACCTATTTTATCTGTCATCAAATGTGTACGACCCAGTTAATAATGTGGCCTTTCAGGCTCGCTTGCCAATATCCGGGTGTCTCCGGGGTTTAGATGCTCATGTTTCTCTACCTACTCCGCCCATATGACATTGTAGAAGGAAGTATATCCCCGATATATACCAAGGGGGGTAGTAAAACTATCGCTCATAAGGCCAAGCCAGCCTGAGTGCGCCGGGTTTTGGGCTCTTTATCCTGTCCAATTTACAATTGCCGACTACACTTATGGGATATTAAGTTCTACTCATTAGACAAAGCCAGGAAACTAGGGAGGAAACCATGAGCCAGATTATGGAAGCTCAATCTGGGACTACCAATCGCTGGGTTACATTCAAGTTGGATAATGAGAACTACGGCATTGATGTAATGCAGGTGCGTGAAGTACTCCGTGGAACCGAAATATCACCAGTGCCAGGAGCACCACCTTTTGTATTAGGAATCATCAACCTGCGTGGCAATGTGGTCGCTATTATTGATACACGTAGTCGTTTTGCCTTGTCTCCCCAGGATATGGATGATGCTTCACGCATTCTGATTCTTGAGTCGGGTGATTATGTGGTGGGCTTTTTGGTTGATAGTGTTCATGAAGTCGTTGAGCTTAAGTTTTCCGACATCGAACCTGCTCCGGATACCGGGGGAGGGACAGGCACTCGTTTTATTAACGGTCTGAGTAATCGTGAAGATGGTTTGTTGATTCTTATTGATGCCCAGAAAATGCTTTCTGATGAAGAGAAAGCAGAGCTGGAAGGTATGTAAAAAATACCGTTCTAAACATTATATTAAGGAAGGCAGGCAGGCATGAATACCGGTGCATCCAGTGAGGTTTTTCATGAAGATCGTCTTGAGTTGTTGTTGTTCTCACTCAGGGGGAATCAACGCTTTGGCATCAATGTGCTTAAGGTTAAGGAGGTTATTGCCTGTCCTCCATTAACCCAGTTACCCGATGCTCATCCTGCAGTGAGAGGTGTCTCTCATTTGCGAGGGGAGCCGATGACGGTTATCGACCTTTCCCAGGCAATAGGAAGTCTTCCGTTGACTTTTGTCGCGGGTGAGAAAAACCAGGGCTCGGTGATCGTTACCGAATTTAATCGTAGCAAACAAGGTTTTCTCATTGGTGGTATCGATCGCATCATCGTTTTTGACTGGAAGGACATTTTGCCGCCACCACGGAGCACGGTTGATGCGGGTTATATCACCGGTGTCACCATGGTCGATGATGAACTTATCCAGTTGCTGGACGTGGAGTGTATATTGGGTGAAGTGGCCGGAGAGGATAATACACAGGATACGCATCTTGATGATGTGAATAGCGATATTTTGTCAGCCATGAAAGGCAAGCGGATATTAATTGTCGATGATTCAAAAATGGCTCGAAAACAGACGGCCCAGGCCCTTGATGAGCTGGGCGTTGTCTACTCTATGGCGGGTGATGGTGCCGAGGCAATAAAGATGTTGGCCGATGATGATTTCAACGTTGACATGGTCATCTCGGATATTGAAATGCCGGAAATGGATGGCTATAGTCTGACCCGGGAGATTCGCAAGCTGGAGCATTTCTCCGATCTCTATGTTTTATTACATACCTCACTTAATGGTGCTATTAATGAAGAAAAGGCACAACGTTCTGGCGCCAACGATGTACTGACCAAATTTGTGCCAGATGAACTGGTGCATGCCGTTGTTAAAGGATTTGCCAAAGCGAGTTAACACTTGCCCATAGGGGGCCTTTCCTTCTACCCGTTCGCTTCCATTGCTACACCTTATCACTGACATCCGTGTATGATCGCCCTTTCAACTCAAACCCGTTGGGGAAATATCTTGTTGGGGAAAGAATATCACGGTTTATACTTATGGCTGCCACTGTTGCTAAGCCTGTTACTACCCGCCTGTAGCAAACAGCTCGAAGTCTATGAGCAAAGGCTCTACGTATTTGGCACTCTGGTGGATATTACAATAAGAGGTGTTTCAGAAGAGAAAGCGAGACAAATAACCGCTCTGATTGATACTGATTTTCAACGCATGCACCACGACTGGCATGCCTGGGAACCGGGGCCTTTAGTAGACATCAATACGGCTATTAGCAAGGGTGAATCCATTCAGGTGATACCGTCGTTACTACCTATTATCCAACGTTCCACCGAGCTATATGGTGATAGTGATGGGCTGTTTAACCCAGCTATTGGTGGTTTGCTTTCACTTTGGGGCTTTCAGCGTAATGAACCACCCAACGGGCCACCACCGGATAAAAATGACATTAAACAATGGCTTGTCCAGGCACCGGCTATGGATGAGATCACAGTCAAAGAAGGCGTGTTACATAGCTCTAATCCCGGTGTCCAACTGGATTTTGGTGCTTTCGCTAAGGGCTATGCGGTAGATATTGCCATCGAAACACTGAAAAAACATGGTGTGCAACATGCCATCGTTAACGCCGGGGGAGATTTACGTGCCTTTGGCCAGTCAGAAGGACGGCCCTGGCGAGTGGGTGTAAGACACCCGCAAGGCAAGGGTGTGTTGGCTTCTATTGAAATAAACGGCGATGAAAGTGTTTTTACTTCGGGAAATTACGAGCGCTACCGTGAGCATGAAGGGGTTCGATATCCTCATATTCTAGACCCACGCAGTGGTATACCGGTACAGGATGTTACCTCGGTTACGGTAATTCACTCCAATGGAGCCGATGCCGATGCCGCTGCGACTGCGTTAGTGGTAGCCGGTCCCAGCGAATGGCACCGTATTGCGAAAAAAATGGGTATTAAATATGCCATGTTGGTTGATGGTGAGGGTACAGTTTATATGAATCCAGCTATGCAGAAGAGAGTACAGTTTCAGGAAAAGCCATCGGCGAATCTTGTCCTTAGTGAGCGCTTGTAGGTTTGAAGGTGCAAATAATAAATAAACAGGAATACACCTTCAAAGGGGTGAGGTATGCACTACGATTGAAGTGGGTATTTAGGGTGATCTAGATGTTATAACAGGGCATTCATACTCAGAATGGGGCAAACCCTGCAAGGTTCTACTTTAGTCGTCCTGTCCCGTCAGGTGAATTAGCTGAATTCTTACCTAATGGTAAACAGCTGGAACTCAACAATGTACTTCCCGGCGGGATAAAGGCGCACACACTGCTAATTGTCGATGATGATAAAATTATAAGTCGAGTTCTTGAGCAATTGTTTGCCAGGGATGGTTACACGATATTGTTCGCTTCCGATGCCAGTGAGGCTATGGAACTTTTAGTACGATATCAGGTTGGCGTTATTCTTACTGATCGGCACATGCTCAGGATTGGTGGAACCGAGCTGCTGCATAAAGTGAAAGATATTTATCCGGATGTCGTGCGCATAATGATATCCGGTCGAGCTGGAACTGAGGACCTTATTGATGCTATTAATCAGGGTTCAATTTATAAGTTTTTCACCAAACCCTGGAACGATGAACAGCTGCGCGCCAATATT